>JANXYW010000183.1 GCA_025355835.1 Chloroflexota bacterium | reverse complement strand
TCGACATTCGGCGACGACGACGGCGATGGCGTTGCAGATGCCGCCGACGATTGCCCGACCGTCGCCGATCCCGCACAGGCGTCGTTCGCCGGGATCGGCGATGCGTGCGGCGGCGCGCTCGGCGTCAACGCCGGATTGGGGTACGACAACAACAATGCCGGCGCGAAAGCAGCGTTCGCTGCGGCGAGTTGCTCGGGGCTACCGCATTCGACCGCGAAGGCGATGACCTGCGTCGATGTCGATGGCGACGGCATCAAGAACGCGGCCGACAACTGTCCGTTCGTCGCCAATGCCACGCAGCGCAATCGCGATGGCGACAGCCGCGGCGACGCGTGCGAAGGCGATGGCACCGATCCCGGCATCCCGGGCGCCGGCACAAACGGCGAAGCGTTCACACCTGGCGACTTCGGCGGCGCGTATCGCGACTTCGACGATCGATGCGACGCTCCGTACAACGTCGGCGGTGCGCTATCGCTGGCGGCGACGTGTTCGTCGTTCACGTCCGTACCGGGGCCGGGCGGATGCTGCACGGGGCCAGGAAAGTCGTTCGCCGACGCGAACGACGACGGCGTGCCCGATTATCTTCTCGTTGCGAGCGTAGCATCGCGCGATCATCGCGGTGACGCGAACGGCGATGGCTACAGTGACGCTGACGAAGGTTCGCCCGCGAACTGCGGCGTCGCATCGTGCGGGAACCTCACGACGTATGCCACGTCGGAGACGGCGTCGTGTAACGATGCCGGCCGTCATTGCGGGACGATCGCGGCGTCGCCGGTCGGATCACCGCGCGTAACTGCCGGCGGTGCGGGCCTGGGTTGTTGGCGGAGCATCGACAGCGCCGGTGCGCTGCGGACGACAGCGCTCGCGAAGTCGGACGTCGATCTCGATGGCGTCGTCAGTATTGTCGACATAACGAACGTGGCGGCGTGGTTCGGCGACCGTGTCGGCGGAGGGGACGACCCGCGCTGGGAGGGAAATATCGACGGCGACGGCGTCATCTCCATCCTCGATCTCGGCGCCATGGCTTCGAACATCGGCCGCAGCGTGAGCACCGGCTGCGTCACGCAGTAGCGATTCGCGCTTCCACTCGCCGATAACGTCGCGGCCGGAACGGCCGCGGGCGGACGGCCTCAGAACCCGGGCTCAGCTCGCGTTGGAGTCGCCCAAGCTTCACCGCGTCCCTTGTTGACAACATTCCTGGATTTCTTTTGTCCGCCCTATTGACACGATGGCCCCATGATGCCATCATAGTGCCATCACAACGGCGACAAAGAGCCCGGTAGCTTCGAAAGCCGGCGCAGGAGGCGGGGCACATGCCCATGGAGCTTCGGACAGAACCGGTATTCGACGCGCTGAGGCAGCCGTTGACGCTCATCGAGAGCGATGAGCGCCGGCGCGGCATCGAGACCTACATCGAGGCCGCGCGTACGCCGCTGGAGCGCGCGGTGTACGACCTGATGGCGCAGATGGCGCAGGCGATCGATGAGAAGGTGAGCGCGCACTACCGCATCCGCCTCGGCTACCAGCCGGGCGGGCTGCTGGTCGAAATCGACGAGAAGCCAGGCGGCTCCAGCGAAGACGCGCAGTGGTCCACCGCCGAAGGCGATGTCGAGAAGATCACGATTCGCATCCCGGCCGAGCTGAAAGATCTCGCGCAGCAGGCCGCATCGAAGGCCGGCACGTCCGCGAACACGTGGTTCATCAAGGCGCTTGCTCGCGCGGTGCGCAACATCGACGTGCAGACGGCGCCACCGCCGCCGACGCCGCGCGGCTTTCGCGACAAAGGACCGCACGGACGCGGGTCGCGCTTGAGCGGCTGGGTGGGCGGCGACGACGAGTAGAAAGCGTGAATTCGCGGTGCGACAGAAACGCGCCCGCGACAGGAGGACAAGATGACATTCGACGAACTGCTGGTGGAAAATCGCATCGAAGCGGTACGACGGCCGGACACAGCCTGGGCGCGATTTGAAGTGGAAGCACACGCGGCGCACGAGGGCGGCTGGCGTCGATCGCTCGCGGCAATGCTGGTGCGCATCAGCGCGCGGCTGGATCGCGGCACGGTCGAGCGCGCCGCGTTGGTGATGCGCGAGGCGCACTGAGCTTCGTCTTTGGACGAGCACGAGCAGGATGCGACAGAAGGAGTTGGTGATGAGCGAGTGGAAGTCGTGGAGCAAGCAATTCGAAAAAGACATGCGCGAAGCGTTCGAGAGCGTGCGCGATGCCGTCGCCGCCGGCGACGCGCAGGAGATCGCGGAAGGCGCCACGGAGTTCGCGCAGACGATCATCGAGTGCGCAGCAGTGCCGATGATGGCGTTTGTTGGCGGACTTCCGCGCGCGATGGACGCCGGCAGTTGGTCGGGATGGCGCAACTGGATGCGCTGCGACAGGTGGGAGGACGAAGGCTAATCTCCGCGGCCGCGACGGTTGTCGCGGTGAGAGGGATGGTCGGCCGACAGGCCAAAGGGTACGGACATGAGGCTGTTTGCGTTCACCCTCGCACTGCTGCTGCTCGCGAGCTCGGTTGATCCGACGCGCGGATGGTTGATCACGCTCGTCGTGGTGACGGGGCTGGCGGCGGTTCGCCCGCGCTTCTGGAACTGGTTCCACATGCAACCGGCCAACGACCTGCGGCTCGTCTCGTTCATCCTCGCGATCTTGCTGCTGGCCGGCGTGGTCGATCCGACGCGCGACTGGCTCATCGCGCTGACCGTGGTGACAGGCCTCGCGATGACAACGCCGAGCTTCGGCATGGATCTCTTCGGCTTCAATCGGCATGACGACCATGTCCACGCCTGGCGCTGGCGGCGACGCGCGGGCAGATGGTCGAATCGCGCGGACCGGGATTGGGATCGACGTATGAACCGCATGCGCCGCACGGATGGGTGGGGAGACGATTGGTCATGATGAATTTGGCGCCGGAGTACGCGATCACCTGCGTAGCGCAACTCGTGCGCGCGGATCTGCCGCTTGTCGTCGAGTTCACGTCGTCGCGGGTGAAGCAGCGGCCGATGGCGGCGCGCCCCGGCGGCATCGAACTGGCGGAAACGCGGCTGCCGGTGCGTGCCGTCGACATTGATGCGTACCCGGATCTGCGGCGCCGCTTCAAGATCAATCTGTTGCCGACGTTCATTGTGCTGCACGATTCGGCGGAGCTGGCGCGATTCGTCGGGCCGCATTCGCGCCGTGAACTTGCGGGCGCGATCCGCCGCGCACTCGATCCGAGCATGGTGATGGTGCAGGAGCCGCCGCGCGCGAAGGCGCGCTGGAACGACTTCACCACGCGGCTGTGGGGGTTTACGAGCGACTGAACACACGCGATGTTGTAGGGGCACGCGGTGGCGTGTCCGGGCGGGCGCCGCCCCGCCGGAAACAGGCAATGGAACACACGCGGACGATCACACGCGAGTTCGAGACGGGCGACAAGGCCGTGCTTCACATCGAAGCGCGGTCTGGCGCCGTGCATGTCGAGTCGCACGAACTGCCGCGCGTGCATCTCGAAGCCGTGGTGCACGTCTGGTCGGATCTCGCCGCCGAGGCCGATGAGGCCGCGAGCCTGGTCGAGCGCGGCATGGAGCAGGATGCGCATCGCGTCATCGTGCGCGCGCCTTCGCTGCCGCAGACGGAGGGTTGGAGCCTGTGGGGCGGCAAGCGTGGCTCGCGCGTCGACTACACCGTGCGTGTGCCGGTGCGCACCGCCGTGCGCGTGCTCTCGAAGAGCGGTCGCGTGCACATCGCGCGCACGGAGGGCCGCGTGCACCTGGAGTCGGGAAGCGGGCGGCTGAGCATCGAAGACATCACGGGCGACGTGCTGGTCGTCTCGCGCAGCGGCAGCCTGTCGATCGAACGCGTGCGCGGCGACGTGAGCGCCGAAGTGCGCAGCGGGCGCATGGAGATACACGTTGTCAGCGGCAAGGCGACGATGCAGTCGCGCAGCGGCGCGACGGACGTGCGCGACATCGGCGGCGACCTGGACGTGACGGCGCACACGGGTTCGGTAATCATCGATGGCGCGCACGCGGCCGTGCGTGTGCGGGCGCACACGGGCATGATTCGCTACCAGGGCAAGGTCGAAGGCGATATCGACATGAAGACGCAGACCGGCCTCATTCACCTCGCCGTCGATCCGGAGCGCCCGTTCTTCATCGATGCGGAGAGCCAGATCGGCAGCGTGCGCTCCGACCTGCCGCCGCGCCGCGGCGGCGCCACCGCGAACGGCACCGGACCGAAGGTGCGACTGCGCACGCACACAGGCGCGATCCGGCTGACCCGGCTGTAGGGGCGGACGGCTGTCCGCCCTCGTTCGGCTGCACGCGGCGGACGGCTGTCCGCCCTGTTCGTTTACGGCGCAGACACGTCGTTGATCGTCAGGAACCCGTAACCCGCTGCGCGGAGGCCGGCGATGATCTGCGATAGCGCATCCGCATCTTTCGATGCGGTTGCGGCGTGCATGAGGACGATCGCGCCGGGCGCTGCGGCTGCGATCGTTCGCGCGGCGATCGCGTCGACCGTCGCATCGCCAGACGCCGCGGTGTTGAACGTCGGCATGATCGTGATCGGGTAGCCGGCAGCGGCGGCGTCTTGCTG
>JANXYW010000178.1 GCA_025355835.1 Chloroflexota bacterium | reverse complement strand
TTGCGAGAGCGCGTGGAGTTTCTCGGCGAGGTCGCGCACGCCGACGTGCCGGCGGTGCTGCAACGACTCGACATCTTCGCCATGCCATCGACGTGGGAGGGATTCGGCGTGTCCGCGCTCGAGGCGAGTGCGATGGAGCTGCCGGTCGTGGCGTCGAACATCCACGGCATTCCCGACGTCGTGCTCGATGGCGAGACGGGCATCCTGCTCCCACCGGCCGACGTGCCGGCGCTGGCCGATGCGCTCGCACGACTGGCTGCTGACGTGGAGCTGCGGCGATCGCTGGGCGCAGCGGGACGCAAGTTCGTCGAGCGGGAATACCGCTGGCAGGACAACGCCGCGCTGATGGAACGGCTGTACGCGAAGATGACCACGGATCGGCCGCATTAGCGGATTCCTGAGCCGGAATACGCGTGTTCCCTTATCCACAGGATCGTCCATTCAGGGGATAGTAGAACTCCTGAGGAAGAGCCACCGGAACGGAGACGCACGGATGAACGACGACGTACGCACGGACGCGACGGTCGAAATGGCGACGGATCTGGAATGGATCTCGCGAGAGATCGCAGGCGTCCTGGAGGGCGTCGTCGCCTCGAATGCGGAGCGCGCGCGGAACGCGGAGCGGCACTTGCTGCGACTGCGGTTCTCGCTGGCGCGCGTGAAGGAACTGCAGGAGCGCGTTGCGCGTTCCGGCGGCGTCTTCGAGCCGGCGCGGCTGGAAGTTGCGGTGTCCATCCTCGACACGCACGTGATGCGCGCTGAGTACTTCTGCGATCAGATCGCGGGCCAGCGCCCGAAGTCGGCGCGCCAGACGGTGGCGCGCGTCGCGGTTGCGGCAGGCGTGGCCGATGACGCCAAGAATGCAGAAGATCAGCGAGCGGCGTAGCCAGCTTGGCACAATCTGCGCAACGGATCGCATGTGTGGGCGTCCCTCGGGGCGCCCTTTCGTGCGTCTGCAGCGGTCACGTCACCGCGGTGCCCGATCGTTTGGTAGCGTCCGCATGGGACGACGCGCGCTAGTTGTGTGACTCTCCTGTAAGGAACCGCCGTGGGACTTCGCGCATCATGAGGTCGATCGTCTCTTGCGGC
Organism: Chloroflexota bacterium; assembly: GCA_025355835.1. GTDB lineage: Bacteria > Chloroflexota > Dehalococcoidia > DSTF01 > JACRBR01 > JANXYW01. Next base: position 4,883 of record JANXYW010000178.1, on the reverse strand, counting down.
ACGCCTGCTGCTATGAGGGCAGGGACCGCGGTTGTCGTTACGAAGAGGTAGCGCGTGGGCTCGTCGGTCGGGAGCGGTCGCTTCGAGGATGCGGATATCGGCGCTGGAGCATAGTCGTGGCCTAGCATCAGGCGGTGCGCCCAGCCGCGGTCGATAAGCGCCTTCACGGTTTCGTTGCGCTGACGCCAGTCGGGCCGTCCTTCGACGCCGGGGTAACGATCCATCGAGAGATACACGCCGGTCTGCAGGAGCGATTCGAGGTAGCCAATATCGGTCGTGTCAGCACTATGGCCAATGCAGACGCGATCCATCGGCGCTCCTTCCTCCTGGAAAATCTCCACCTGCCGCGTGCCGACGTGCTCCGGAGCCCAGTGATGTGTGCTGATCGGGCAGCCGGTGCGTTTCACTGCTCTCGCCGCTCCGCGGAGCACGCGCTCGGCCTCCGGCGTCACGCCTTCGGCGTCGTTGGCGACCTTGATGACGCCAGCCTTGATATCGGTCTTGCCGATGCCAACTTCGATTTCGCGTACGAAGATGTCGGCGATCTTATCGATGTCGCGTGCCCAAAACGAACGCGGAACGTCGCGCCAGATGCCCGTAGCGACGACGATGTTCATGCCAGACGCCTCCGCGACGCCGCGCACGAACTCGACATCGCGCCCGAGATCCGGCGTGGTCAGGTCGATGACGGTGTCAACTCCGCCCGCCTTCGCCTCGCGCAACTCTCCAATCGCCTTCGCGCGCGTCGCGTCGAAATCGAACATCCACGGATAGTGGTAGTTCTCGCCGCCCATGAAGACGAACACGTGCTCGTGGCTCAGGGTCACGCCGAGCTGTTCAGCGGGGATTGGCCCCAGAACCGTCTGGACGTTTGGCATGCGTCACCGCCCTTCAGCGTCGTGCACGTACATCCGATTCACGGCTTGACCCCGCCGGGGTCGTCAGGCAGCAGCGGGTTCGTGAAGGCGCGGCCGGCATCGGTGAGGTCGGCGAGGAGGTTTTCGCCAGCCGGCTTCTGCTGCTGATCAACCCACTTGACCAGGTCTTCAAACGCGGCGATGCGTTCTTCTTGCGAGAATGTGCAGTGACCGGCGCGACGGATCGCGCGTTGCACGAGCAGATCGCCCGCACCAGCGGAATCGACGATGCGGCGGTACGACTGTTCGAGGCTGATCGGGACGAAGAGATCGCCGGTTCCGTGAATCGTCAGCAGTGGCCGCTGGATCTTGCCCGTAAAGTCGGCGAACTCAGGATACGTCGCCGGATCGCGATACGCCGGGTTGGCGGCGATGCGCGTGATGGCGCGGTCGATATCATCACTTGTCACACCAAATCCTTCATCGATGGTGTAGCGTGTGTGCTGGTTCTCTGCGACACCGTTCGAAACCTGCGGCTGAACGACGGCCTGGAGCAAGAGTCCGAAGTTCAACGTGTAGTTAACGAGGAAGCCTTCGCGGAAGAACGGCCGCGGGCCGCCGGTGAGCTGTTCGACAGCGTCCGCGAACGCTTTCCCCTTTTCGGTCGGATTGTTGGCAGGGCCGAGCACCTTCGGCAGGTCGTTGCGCAGCGCGCCGATGAGCTTGCTCGCATCGCTGCTGAACGAGAAGAGATCCGTGCCGCCGAAGTAGCCGGCCAGCGCGGCCCAGCTCACGAAATAGTCGAGGATCTCGTGCCCCGACACGACGCCGCACTCGCTTAGCGCGCCGTCGTACGCCGTCGGGTACTGCTCCAGCGAGAGCACCGCGACGTGGCCGCCCATCGACTGGCCGTAGATGTACGAGCGCTTTGCTACGCCGACCTTCTGCGCGAACACATCGCGCAGCGCATACGTATCCTTGGCGCCGGCGCCGGGCTCGTAGCCGTTCTTCGAGTAGCTGGACGCCGCCCAGGCGTAGCCGTGCTGGATCAGATACTCGCGAATCGGCGGCGTCTGCACCAGGAGATCGGGGCCGTTGCCACGGAAGCCGTGCGTGAAGAAGACGACCTCGCCATTCCAGGCATCGGGCACTTCGATGTTGTACGTCGCGCCGGCGTTCTCGCCGACGATGGTACGTGCGCCGGGCAGCGCGTCGAGTTTCGGATCGACGGTCTTGAACGTGAGTGCGACGGGCGTCACGGGCAGCGCCGCGGGCGTACGCCAGCCGTCTGTAGACGCCGCCGATGTGGTTGGAGCTGCCGGCGATTGCTTACTGGAAGACGCGCCACTGCCGCCGCCGCAAGCCGCCGCCAGAAGCGCGGCGCCAGCGACCACGGCGATTGTCATCCGTTGCAAGTTCGTTCTGGTCACGCGCACACCTCGTACGGCTCTGCGCTACGGTGCGGCCGCCGGGGCAGCGTGAACGATCAGGGCGTCGGGCGCTACGTCTTCGGTCAGGTAGTGGGCGTAGCGGTCGTCCTTCATCACAAACGTTTCGAGGAACGCGGTGCTGTAACGGTTCACCAGGTCGTGGCCGCGCTGCTCCGGCAGCGCGTCGGTGCAGCCCACGCAGCGGTCGGCAAACGTGAGATGATGGCCCTCCGGAAACGACACGTAGGTCTTCTCGTCGTCGGCGGGGAGCGCGTCGAAGAGCTTCTGCACGTCCCCCGGCGCGACCAACTCGTCCTTCCCGCCGCCGAGGATGAGCGTCGGCACGTGAACGCCCGGTGCGCGACCCAGCAGCGTGCTCGGCAGGCCCGGCGACATCGAGATGATCGCGTTGAACGGCCCACCCGAGCCGGCGTACACCGATGTCCAGCCTCCGAACGACTGGCCGGTGATTGCCGTTCGTGTGCCGTCGACGATCTTGCCGAGCGGCTGCGACGCGTCGTTCTTCAGCGCCAGCACCTGGTCCAGGATGAACGTCATATCGGTCGGACGCTCGCGCGCGGACGTGACGATCGACTTGCCGTCACACGGAAAGCAGTCGGCCGATGTGTTGCCCGGATGCGGCGGCGCGACGACGACGAAGCCCCACGACGCGAGATGCTCCGTGAAGTACTTGTAGAAGTTGGGCTGACCGCCGCTGCCGTGCGAAAATACGACGATCGGGAACGGCCCACCCTGCGATGCAGGCGCTGCGTCGGCTTTGGCGTCCGTTTCGGCGCCCCCAGCGGGGTACCAGATCCACGTCTCGAGTTTGCGCGGCGTTCCGTCGATCGTCGACGGTCGCTCGAACGTCATCTTGGTCAAGCCGACGCCGTAGGGGCCGCGCTCCGCGGGGTCGCGCAGCGCCGGTTGCGCGTTCGCCGGCGTTTTGGCTGCGCTGCCGCCGCTGCATGCGATCAGCCCGACCGCTGCGATGGCCAGCAGGCAGGCCCGTATGGCGACCCTGCGGGCGCTCACGAGGGTTTCGGCGCGTTAAAGGACATCACGCGCCCGTTGACGTACACCTGCTCACCGTAGCGGACGATGCCGACTTCCTCGCCCTTGTCGTCGACGAGGCGCACGCCGTCTTCTTGCGGCTGCATATGGCGGACGCCGAGGAAACTGCGGCCGTTGCCGCCGCTGGGACGCAAGGCTTGCGATGGATCTGGCATGCAGTGATCGTAGCAGGCGGCGCGACGATGTGGCGTAAGGAAATTGCGTGGCGTGGAATCGAATGCTGTTCGAGAGGCGTTTCGCCCGGAGATTGCCCACGCGGCCAGGTCCCGTCGGGCGAGACGCTGTACCGCGTCGGTCCGGCGTTGCCGGACTCACAGCCGGAGGCGGCTATGCCCCACGCTTTCCGTCACATCAACCCACGTTCAATCGAAATCACAATGCTCAACTGTCGGCGGCCAGCTCCATCGCGCAGCGCACCATCTGCGTGCCGCCGCTATTGGTGAAGTAGCAGCCGGCGCCGGCCCGCGTGTAGACGGCGCTCATGATCTGTTCGTGGTGAGCGGGGCTGTCCATCCACGCCTGCACAATCTCGGCTGGTGTCCAGCCGTTGGAGCCCCAGGCTAGCACTTCGCCAAGCTGCACCGTGAACGGAAAGCCCGCTGCTTCGTCACGCGTCACCAGCGTGCTGCCGTCCGGGCCGGTATGCGAGAACGTGTTCGTATCGGCGAGCACTGTGGCGTACGTGGCGGCGGAGTTGGCCAGGCGCGACTCGACCGCAAGCGGCTGTAGTCCGGCGCTGACGCGTCGCTGATTGACGCCTGCGAAGACCTGCGCCGTGAAGGCGTCATCGATATGACCGCCCTCAGTAGAAGCCGTAACGTGAGACGTCGTCGGCTGCGCGATCGGCGTCTTGGTAGGCGGTACCGGCGTCGATGTCGGCGGCGCGGCGGTTGGCGTACTCGCGACCGGTGTCGCCGTTGGCACCGGCGGCGCGGGCTGCTTCGCGTCCGCAAGCACCGCGGCAGCGCGAAGGATATCGATCAGCGGTGGCGGCGGCGCCGTGATGACGCCGGCCTTTACGAGCAGATCTGCCGCTTGCAGCGACTCAGCGAGTGTCGGCGGCGCTGGCGGCCCGATATTCGTGGCGTGAGCGATGAGGTCGGCCGCCAGCATGGATTCCGCGAGCGTGGGCGGCGGTGCGAGTTTGCCGGCCCTGATCAACTCGTCGGCGGCTTGCAGGGATTCGATGAGCGTCGCAGGCTTCGCGACCCGGCCGCGATACTCGCGCGATCCCAGCGTCTGCGAGACGAACGGCGGATGTGCGACAACGCGAGCGTTTCGCGGCTGTGCGCTGCTGTTGCGGCTGAGGAACACGAGCACGACTGCGGCCAGCGCGAGCACCGGAAGGACGAACGTCCAGCGCACGTTGAGCTTGCGTCCTTGCACGTCGTTCTCCTTACAACACCACATCCGCGCAGGGGCGGCGCGCTCGTTGCGCTACGCACAGGGATGATGGGCGTCGGAGGAGGTGAATCGTGCTGGACGAAACCCGCACGCAAGCGGACGCGCAACACGGAAGTCG
>JANXYW010000093.1 GCA_025355835.1 Chloroflexota bacterium | reverse complement strand
CCCCGGCAGGATTCGAACCTGCGACCGTCGGATTAGAAGTCCGGTGCTCAGCGGGTCTGTCCGACGCGCTCGCGATGATGCCATCCGGGCAATTACGTGGCTCATTCGAAGGGTGGTAGATTCGGGTGTGCCGTCGAAGGTGATGCTCGGTGCTAGCGAAGTCCGTTGTTACCTGATTTGCAAATGATTTGCAGATCGGGGCCGAAAGGCTCGAACTCAGATTCGAATTCGAGGCCTACCACCAAATCTTGTCTTCGATATCGCTCGGCAGGTCTTCGTAGTCCGTCGTCCAGAGCTGTGTGCTGAGGTACTTCCAGCCGCCATCGGCGAACAGGCAGACGATGTTGCCGGCGTCGAGGCGCTCGGCGACGCGCTGCGCGGTCTTGACGACTGCGCCCGCGGAGATGCCGGCGAAGATGCCTTCTTTCTGCGTCAGCTCCTTCGATGAGGCGAACGATGTGTGCGAGTCGACGACGATCTTGCCGTCCAGGATCGACTCGTCGAGGACGGGCGGGATGAATCCTTCTTCGAGGCTGCGCAGTCCCTGCACCAGGTCGCCCGGATGCGGCACCGCGGCGACGATCTTGACGCCCGGCTTCTTCTCCTTCAAGTAGCGGCCCACGCCCGTGAGCGTGCCGCCCGTGCCCATGCCGGCGACGAACACATCGATCTCCGGCAGGTCGCGCAGGATCTCCGGGCCGGTCGTCTCGTAGTGCGCGCGCGGGTTCATCTCGTTGCCATACTGGTACGGCATGAAGTAGCTGGGGTTCTCGGCAGCGATCGCGTTCGCCACCTCGATCGATCCGTTCGTGCCGCGCAGGCCATCGGAGTACACGATCTCGGCGCCGAACGCGGTCAGCAGCTCGGTCCGCTCGGAACTCACGCTCTCCGGGATCACGACCTTCAGCCGGTACCCCTTGATGCGGCAGATCATCGCGAGCGAGATGCCCGTGTTGCCCGATGTCGGCTCGAGCACCGTGCGATCCTTCGTCAGCACGCCGGTGCGTTCCGCTTCTTCGATCATGAACTTGGCGATGCGATCTTTCACGCTGCCGCTCGGGTTCTGCCCCTCGAGCTTCGCGAAGATCCTCACGGACGGCTTGGGCGACATGCTCGGCATCTCGACGAGTGGCGTGTTGCCGATGGCATCGATGAGGTTGTGGTAGAGCATGGTTACGAGTTCACAGTTTTCTGTTTGCAGCTCACAGTTGGTTCGTCGTTCTCGCTACCCGCCGGCGAGCGCTGGGAGGATCGAGATCGTGTCGCCGTCTTTGAGCGGCGTCTCGAGCTGCTTGAGATAACGGATATCTTCGTCGTTCAGGTAGATGTTGACGAACCGATGCAGCGATCCCTCCTGCATGATCTGGTTCTTGAAGCCCGGAAACTTGCCATCAAGATCGACCAGCAGATCGGCAACCGTGCCGCCTTCGCCGCGCACCATCTTGGCGCCGGTGATCTTCTGCAACACGGATGTGACTTTCACGTCTACGGCCATGATCGATTCCTTTTGCTCTGCGGTCGGCACCCGGTTGCCGCCACGTTTGTCCTTCACCATTCGCGCGGATCGCTGCCCGCACAGGGCACGGCGCGCCGTGCCCCTACAACGTCTGTCCGTGCTCGCACCGGGCACGCCACCGCGTGCCCCTACGCGCCCGCTGCGGCGCCGTGGTCTTCGTTGTCCTTCTTCTCGCGCATCTCGCGGGCCGCGTCTGCGGCCTTCTGCTCTTCTTCGTTCGTGTGGCCGAACGCGCCGCCACACCACGCGTCATAGTCGATCAGCTCGGTGACGCTCGGGTTGTCGCCGCAGAGCACGCAGTGCGGATCCTTGCGGATGCGCACCTGGCGGAACTCCATCGCCAGCGCGTCGTACAACAGCAGCCGGCCGTGCAGCGATTCGCCGACGCCAAGGATGAGCTTCAGCACTTCCGTCGCCTGTATCGTGCCGACGGTGCCGCAGAGCGCACCCAGCACGCCCGCCTCAGCGCAGCTCGGCACCATGCCGGGCGGCGGCGGCGCGGGGTAGAGGCAGCGATAGCAGCCCTGCCCGGGCAGGTACACCGTCACCTGGCCATCGAACAGCAGGATCGAGCCGTCGATCAGCGGCTTCTTCAGGAAGTGGCAGGTGTCGTTGACCAGATAGCGCGCGGCAAAGTTGTCTGCGCCGTTGATAATATAGTCGTACTGCGCGATGATCTCCATCGAGTTGTCGGATGTGATCGGCACGCCGTGGATGGCCACTTCGACGTCCGGATTGTAGGCGTTGATCGTCTCTTTCGCCGAGACCGCCTTCAACTTGCCAATGTCGTCCGTCTGGTGCAGGATCTGCCGCTGCAAGTTGCTCAGATCGACGGTGTCGAAATCGACGATGCCGATCTTGCCGATGCCGGCGAGCGCGAGGTAGACCGCGATCGGCGAACCGAGGCCGCCGGCGCCGATGATCAGCGCGCTCGACTCCATGATCTTGCGCTGCCCGGACGGCCCGACCTGCGGCATGATGATGTGGCGCGAATAGCGATCGACCTGCTCGCCTGTGAGCGCGCCGATGCGCTTGCGCGGTGGCGCATCGTTGCCGGCCGAAGACTCGACGGGGAGAGATCCACCGGCCATCGACGGGATCACCGCCACTTCGTCGCCGTCCTTTACCGCCGTGCTCACGCCGTTCAACGTCGAGATCTCCTGCTTGTTCACGTAGATGTTGATATGCGCCGGCACCTCGGTGCCGCTGCCGAAGACGAGATGCTTGAAACCGGGGAACTGCTTGTCGACGTTCGCGAGCACCTCGCCAACGTCTTTGCCCTCGGCCTCGACGGTCTGGCGGTTGCCGGTGAGCTTGCGGAACGGCGTCGGAATGTAGACGTTGATGGCCATATCGCCCTCGCACGGATTCTCAGGTGGAAAAGCTTCGCGCGACGCGGGGTCGACGACGCCGGTTGTTCGATCGATGTGCAGATGTCCGTGGTCCATGGTGCCTCTGGCAGTTCACAGTGAACAGTTCACAGTGAACAGTCCGCTCGCGCGTGTAATTCGTGATTCCCGCTGCTTA
>JANXYW010000062.1 GCA_025355835.1 Chloroflexota bacterium | reverse complement strand
AGCAAGGTGGCCGCCGAGGACGACCTCTGGCGCATTGCCACGCTCGGCTTCCGCGGCGAAGCGCTGCCGAGCATCGCCGCCGCGGGCGAGGTCGAGCTGATCTCGCGCGTGACCGGCAACGACGTTGGCGCGCGCATCCGTTTGCGCGACGGCGAGGTCGCCGACGAGGGTTCGGGCGCCGCGTCGCCCGGCACGGTGTTCAGCGTGCGGCGCCTCTTCTCGTCGCAGCCGGCGCGGCTGAAATTCGTCCGGTCACCCGGCAGCGAATCGACGCAGGTGACGTCGGTGATCAGCCACTACGCGATGGCCTACCCGGAGGTGCGATTCGCTCTTGTGATCGATGGCCGCACGACATTGCAAACGCCCGGCGGCGGCAGCCTGACGGACGCCCTCGCAGCGGTCTACGGCGCCGATGTTGCGTCAGCCGCGATCGAGATCGATGCGCCGCCCGAGGACGACGGCGCGGTAGGGGTGCGAGGTATCGCTGTCGATCCGCGGCTGCATCGCGCGTCGCGCAACTACGTCGGCCTGTACGTGAATCGGCGTTGGGTGAAGAATCGAGCGCTGGCGTTCGCGGTCGAGGAGGCGTACCAGGGGATGCTGCCCGTCGGCCGCCATCCGATCGCCGTGCTCGATCTGCGCATCCCGCCGGACGAGGTCGATGTTAACGTCCACCCGACGAAGGCCGAAGTGCGGCTGCGCAACGAACGCGCCGTCTTTGGCGTGCTGCAACGGGCCGTGAGACGAGCACTCTCCGATAGCGCGACCGTGCCGTCGGCATCGCCGTCGCTGTGGTCTGGTGGCGGATCGCCGCCATCCGAGCGGCCGCCGTTGTTCCTGACGCAGACGCCCGTACAATCGGCGCTGCTCTCGGCGCGGGCGAGCACCTCAGCGCCAACTCGCCTTCACGAGACGGAGAGCGAGGCACGGAGCTCGAGCGCGCCAACTGCGGCGACGATGGTCGAGCGGCTGCCGCTGCTGCGTGCAGTGGGGCAGGTCGGCAACACGTACGTGATTGCTGAAGGACCGGACGGTATGTATCTCGTCGATCAACATGCCGCGCACGAGCGCGTGATGTACGAGCGGGCGCTCGCGGCCGTGCGCGCGGGTACGCCCGAGGTGCAGGGTCTGCTCGATCCGCTGACGATCGAGCTGAGCGCGCCGCATCGCGCGCTCGTCGCCGAGCACTCGGCGGCGTTCGATCTGCTCGGTTTCGATATCGAACACTTCGGCGACTCGGCGTTTGTCGTGCGCGCTGTGCCGTCATCGCTGATGGGCGACGACGTGCCGCGTTACATCGTGGAGCTGCTCGACCGTATGGCGCGCGATGCGGATGCGCAGGGCGAGGCGTCGCGCGACACGCAACATCGTGTCGCGGCATCGCTGGCGTGTCACGCCGCTATCCGAGCCGGCATGCCGATGTCGCCCGTCGAGCAGCGCGAGCTGTTACAACTGCTCGAAGCCAGCGAGTCGCCCCGCACGTGCCCCCACGGCCGCCCGACCATGATCCACCTGACGGCGGATGCTATCGCTCGGGAGTTTCGACGGAAGTAGCGTCGACGTATCGTTGATGCTGCGCTGCGCTTTCAACGCTCGAACAAGGCGCGTGACGTCTCCGTCCACGAGGCGCGCGCAGCGAGCTCTTCGAGATATCCGTCCCTTACCCAAGTTGCCTGCGGGTTGCGACCGAGCTCTGCGAGTCGCGCCACGCGTTTGGCGTCGAGGCGCTGTCGCTCGATCACACGATCAACCAGACCGACAGTCGATTCAAGACCGTACGCGGAGGCGAACACCCCCATTCGATGAGGTCGATCTGGCGGCGCGTCGTATCGCAACCAGCGTATGGCCTCCTGATCGCTGCGAAATGGTGTCGCGTACTCAAGCGCGTACGCGACGTCCTCCATGAACGAGCCCGGGCCGGCGAAATCCCAGTCGATAATGGCGACGGGTTCGTCGTCGCGCCAAATGATGTTCCATGGAGCGAAGTCGCCGTGGCAGATGACGTCGTCCGTTGCTCGCGGGGGCTCCTCGATCGCCCATTGCGCGCCGGGCGGCGCGACGAACGAACGGACAGCGTCGTGGTACTCGCGTAGCAGGTGTGCAAACTTCGCCAGGCCCTCGTCCGGGACGATCTTGGCCCAGGAGTCGGCCCCGGACTCGCCGGGCATGAACCCCAGCATCTCGCGCCCTTGTTCATCGGTGCCGATTGGCTGAGGAACCTTCGTGAAGCCGACACTGTGCAAATGCCGGAGGAGCGCGTGGACGGCAGGCGTCCAAGGGCCCGCGTCACGATAGACGGTATTGCCGACCCTGGTAACGTTGCGGTGGGGCTCTGCTTTCAGTATTTCGTCGGCCACGCCGTGAACCTCAACTCTCTTCCGCGTGAGCACGACGACCGGGATTTGGCGCGTGGTGTTTTTCGCGTATTCGTTGAACTGCGGCATGCGGGCGGCGTGCTGGGCGTAGAGGCGGTCGCGTTCGGCGCCGGTGGCGATCGTCGCTTCGACGGGGATGACGTCGTTGCCGACTTCGATCACGGCCGAGCTATTCGCGACGAGGTTGTGGTACCAGTCGGGGCTGGTCGGCGCGCCGCCCTTCGATGCGACGATGATATAGCGGTCGCCGTCGGAGGAGTAGGCGAGCGGGTTCCAGCGGGTTTGGCCGCTCTTGCGGCCGGTCGATGTGAGGATGAGGACATCCGTACCCGCGAAGCGGCCGCCGACCTTGCCGCCGTTCTCGTGGAACTCCGCCATGATCTTCTGGTTGAAATCGTTGAACGCCGCCATATGTATGACCCCCGGTCACTTCTCCAAGTCTGATCCTACAGCCTGACATACGTGACGTTCGGAGGACTACCTTCGGACGATGCGTGGACGCGTTCGAATCAGAGAGTTGGCCCCGAACGGAAGTCGCGCGGGCTGAAATCCCGCGCGACGGGCCACGGCGTGAGGTGCTACGCGCCGGAATCGAGCACTATCGCGCTGCTTGCCACGCGAGCAGGCGTTGCACGGCGAGCGCCGCTGACTGGACGCTGTTGAAGACTGGCAGTCCGGCGCTGGCGACGTTCTGCTGGAAGGCGAGTGTGCCTGCCATGCCCATCTCCGTCGTTGGGATGCGGGCGACGCAGACGATCGGCTTGCCCGACGTCTTCGCGACTTCGCCGAGTTTCTCCGCGGCCTCGGTTGCGACTTCGACGATGCTCGGGCCTTCGGCGCGCATGGCCCCCCACGAGTAGCTGGTGTGGTAGAGGATGTAGTCGATGTTCGGCGACTCGGAAACGATGCGGATCGTTTCGAGCATCGGCTTCAAGCCGTCGGGGCCCCAGCCGACGCTCGTGTCCACGGGATTGCGCACGCTGGTGCCGGCAGTTGGCGTGAAATCGTGCAGCTTCTGCTGGATCTCGGGCGGCAGCGTCGGCATGTCGAGTCCGGCGGCGCCGATCTCGTCCGACGCCAGCACCGAATATCCGCCACCGCCGCCGACGATGCCCGCGCGTGGGCCAGCGAGCGACTTGAGGTAGCGAAACGCCACCGCCTGATCGACCAGCTCCTCCATACGCTCGACACGCACGGCGCCCGCCTGGCGGACGGCCGCATCGAAGACTTGCAGCGATCCGGCGAGGCTGCCCGTGTGCGATGCAGTGGCGCGCGATCCCGCTTCGGTGCGGCCGCCCTTGAGGATCACGACAGGCTTCACCGCCGCCGCCTTGCGCAGCGCCCGCATGAAATGCGCGCCGTCGGTGATGCCTTCGATGTAGCAGGCGATCACTTCGGTCTCGGGGTCTTCGGCGCAGTATTCCAGCAGCTCCGACTCGCGAACGTCGGTCCCGTTGCCGTAGCTGACGACCTTGCTGTAGCGGAGGCCGCGCACGGCGGCGGTGCGGCAGAACTCGCCCGCATTTGCGCCTGACTGCGAAAGCATCGCGACCGGACCGGGTTGGGTGGGCAGCCAGGGCATGAAGCTGAGGCCGCCCTTCGGGTAGTAGAGCCCCATGCAGTTCGGTCCGACGACGCGGATGCCCGCCTCGCGCGCCCGCGCCAGCACGCGCGTTTCGAGTGCCGTCGCGTCTTCGTCGCCGGTCTCGCTGAAGCCGGCGGTAAAGAAGTGCACCGACTTCACGTCCTTGGCGATGCATTCCTCCATGAGCTGCTCGACGAACCGCAGCGGCACAGACGAGATGACGTGGTCAACGTGGCCGGGGATGTCCAGCAGGCGTGGGTAGCACTTGAGCCCGGCGATCTCCTCCGCCTTCGGGTTGACCGGGTAGAGGTCGCCCGTGAATCCCATCTCCTTGATCGCCGCGATGAACGATCCGGGGCCGTCCTGGGTCGAAGCCCCCGGGACGGCGATCGAGCGCGGGTGGAACATGAAATCGAGCGAGGCGAAGCTGCCTTCGGGCATCGGAGTCTCCTGAGTGCGCGCCCTGGGTGACGTAACGGGTCGCGCCTGACGCAAACAAAGGGCCGTTCGCGACCCTCCCTCCGAGCGTAGCATCGGCCGGGTTCGGGAGGAAGCAGCGCGCCGGGGATTGGAATCGTCGTGGCGTCACCCCCTAAGGCCCTATCAGGGAGTAAGGATCGCGGGGCATCCGGCGCGCGACGGCCTCACTTCAGATTCAACGGCGTTAAGAACTCCCTTAAGGGTGCCGATGATAAGGGCAGAGGCTGGATGGCGAACCCGTAAGGGTTTGAATGGGGGGCACACCGCATGCCGAGCGACGTTGGCACGTCCGCGTTTCACCGTATTTGCAAGTTCTGCACGCAGAGTCGCGTCGCGGTTGCCGTTTGCTGTGCGAGCCTGATGACGCTGGGCTTCGTGACCGTCATGGCTCCTCAGGAGCCGGTATCCGCGAGCGCCGGAATAACCCCGACCGAGGCCGCTGCGGCGGCAGGCGACCCACTGCCCGGTCTCACCGCCGCGGACGGTACGGTGCTCGCAGCGATCGAGCGCTACGCACAGATTGCGGCACAGCCGACGGCGACGCCGGTGCCGCCGACCGCTACGGCGATCCCGCCGACATCGACCGCCATCCCACCGACCGCGACCGCCGTGCCGCCCACGTCTACTCCGCCCGCACAGCCGTCACCGGCGCGTCCGATCGTGGAAAATGCACCACCGACGGTTGCGGCGCCGACATCGACGCCGGTGCCGCCGCCACCTCCGCCCGCGCCTTCGACACTGCCGTCGGGGCTCAATACGTCGCCGATGGATGCGTATTCGCAGGTGCTGTTCGATGACACGAATCGACGCCGCGCTTCGCAGGGTCTGCCGCCGTTGCGGGTGAACGGCTACCTGATCGGCATCGCGCGCATCCGCTCGCAGGACATGGCCGACCACAACTACTTCGCGCACGTCAGCCCGGTGACGGGCGACAACGCGTTCACGCTGATGGACAAACACGGCGTGTCGTACGGCTGGGCGGGCGAGAACCTGGCGAAGAACAACTATCCCGATGGCGAGGCCGTGGGCGTGGCGGACGTAGCGCTTTGGAACAGCCCGCCGCACCGCGAGAACATCCTCAACCCGCACTACACCGACATGGGCATCGCCCTAGTGGTCGACCCGTCCGGGATGAAGTACTTCACGATCATCTTCAGCGGGCCGGCGTAGGGACTGGAAGTGGGAGGCGGGAACGAGATCAAGATGCTCGACCGCGTTCGGCCAGTATCCCGCATCAGAGCCAGCTAAAAGCTAACCGCTAACCGCTAGCAGCTAACCAGCTACTCCTCGAGCATTTTCCGCGGGTGGCGGCCGTCTACGTTGCCTACGAACGGGGGGTGGATGTTGTAGCCGAGCAGCTCTTGCAGGCGCGGCGTCAGCGTCTTCACCATCTCGCGTGGGACGGCGAGGATGTGGTTCTCCTGCGGACGAAGCCAGCCGGAGACGTATTCGATGATCGTGCCGAGGCGCGGCTTGCTGCTGTTATTTGCGCCTCCGCCATGGAACACGCTGCCCACGAAGAACATCACCGATCCGGCGGGCATCGTCGCCAGTTCGACGGGCGTTGATTCGTCGGGTCGCCTATCGGTCCAGAGATGGCTGCCGGGTACGACGCGTGTCGCGCCGTTCTCCTCCGTGAAGTCGTCGAGCGGCCACATGATGTTCAGCACCAACTCCTGATGCGGACGCGCAATCGGATAGATGCCGTCGTCGGTGTGCAGCACCTGCGCCGTCTCGCCGGGATGGATCTCGATGCCGACCGGCGCGCTGAGTTGGTAGCTGGGTCCGAGGACGCGGTCTAACACACCGAGGATGAGCGGATGCGTCGCCGGCTCGTCGAAGGCGCGCGTCTTGGCGAACAGCGCGTAGATGCGCCGCGTCTTGAAGCCCTCGAAGTCGTTCCGTCCCTCCGGCGTCTCTGCGAGAATGCGCGTCAGCTCGGCGCGCTTTTCCGCTGCCTCGGCGGGCGAAAGGAGGTGCTCGACGATGGCGTAGCCGTCGCTCTTGAGCGACGCCGCCACTTCGTCCGCGGTGGCTTGTGCGTTCATGCGTGCTGGCATGGTGTGCTTCCTTCGGTCGCTGGTCATCAGTCGTCGGCCGTCAGTCGTCAGGGGCTGGCCGATCTCGACGATACGTCAGTAGGTGGCTGGTTGCAACCTATCGCGGTCAGGAGCGTCGCAGGACTGCCGCCGCCGTAGGAACGGGCATTTGGCGCAGCTAAAGCTACGCAGGTACTTCGGGCGGCGAATCAGGGTGGTTACAGCGGGACATCGGATAGCGGGCCATTGCCAAACGCTCAGCGCTAACAGCTACAGCGACGCTACGCGGCGCCGAGGCCGCCGAACTGTTGCTGCTGCTTCGCTTCGCGCGCGGCGTCTTGCAGCGAGACGAAGTAGGAGTGTGCGGCCTGGTCCATGTAGCGGCGCGTGAACGCCGGCTGCTCGCCGTGGTAGACGCAGATGTCCACCATGAGGTCGACGATATCGCGCGGGTGGCAGCCTTTGAAGCCGCGGCCAAGGCGATCGTAATAGGCATCGACGAGATACAGCCCGGCGGCCGGGTCGAACGGGATCTCGCGCTGCTGACAGACGCGCGAGAGGATCTCGAGGAACTGCTCGCGCGACGGATCCGGGATCTCAATCTTGTGGCGGATGCGTCGGAAGAACGCCTCGTCGCCCAGCTGAGACGGATGGAGGTTCGTCGAGAAGATCAGCAGCACGTCGAAGGGCACTTCGACCATGTCGCCCGTGTGCAGCGAAAGGTGGTCGATGCGCTCTTCCATGGGCACGATCCAGCGGTTGAGCAGCTCTTTCGTCGAGATCATCTGGCGCCCGAAGTCGTCCACGATGAGGATGCCGCTGTTCGCTTTCCACTGAAGTGGCGCGATGTAGAACTGCGACTGCGGCGAATAGCGCAGCTCCAGCTCCTTCATCGTCAGCTCGCCGCCGGCGGTGATCATCGGGCGCCGCGCGACGACCCAGCGCCGATCGCGGCGGCGCTCGCCGCCGCTGGCGTTGTCGGGGCTGCCACGGCGCTCTTGCTGCTCCGTCGGAATCTCGTTGTGGACGCGCGGGTCGAAGACCTTGACGATGATGCCGTTGATATCGACCGCGTAGGGGATCAGCACTTCGCCCGGTAGCATCTTGCCGATGGCGGTGGTGATCGTGCTCTTGCCGTTGCCCGAGCCGCCGTATAACAGCATCGATCGGCCGGAGTTGACTGCAGGGCCCAGGGCCTCGCACACGGCGTCGTCCAGCACGAGGTGCGAGAGCGCCGTATCGACCACCTGGGGCGTCACCCGCATTTCGCGGATCGACTGCATCTTCAGTACCTGCAGGTACACCTCGAACGGCACCGGCGCCGGGCCGATGTAGTGGTTACGCGCCAGCGCCTCTTCGGCCTTCTCCAGCCCCTTGCCGGACAGCGAATACTGATACAGCTGCTCGCCCATGCCGGCGCTGCCGACGACCTCCGCGAGTTGCTCGCGCTTGAGGAACGCAAACACCTCATCGACGACTGCGAACGGAAGGGCGATCTGCGCAGCTACCTGTCGTGCGGCGGGGCGGCCTGCGAAGTAGATGGCCTTGACGACCAGGTCGAGGATCATCGAGAAGTCGAGCCCTGTCTCTTCGATGGTTTGCGGCTGTGATACCCACGGCGCGCCGTCATCGTGTGCGGCGCCGTTCGTGCGTGCTGCCGCGGTGCCGATGATGCCACGCATGCCCGCCGTCTCGATCGTCATCCCGGCTCCTTCGTGTTGAAGATGAGGCAAGCTTCCCGGTCGCGCGCGCTCGCTGGCCCCGGCCAGCGGTCGCACGGAGATGGGGACGAGCGGCGGCTCCCCCGATGTCCTCCGATAGGAGTATCGGCCTCGGCGGTCAAAGCTGGATATCGAACAAGAGAGGGTTGGAGGAGCTTTGGAGTGTGAGTTCGGGAGAAGAAAACGGGTTCGGGCCAGAGGACGTCAGCCAGGCCCCGCCTCCTGAACAGCCGTCCCCTGGGCCCGTGGCCCCAAATTCATCTCCCGCCGCGGCGGGAGGCTGATACTCGCGCAGCCGGAACGGCGCACGGCAAGAGGCTCGGTCTTGCTCGCCGGGCATCCATGCTTGGCGCGCTGCGGCCGCTCAGCACGGCGCGCAATCGGTCGATAGTTCTGTGAGAGCGATGTACCTGTCGGCTCCACCCGGCGTTCTACGCGAACGCCTCCGTCAGGGTGGGTCGATTCTGACATCGACGGTCATCGCTGTCAAGGGTTTGGGGCGCAATTAATCGGCGTCAAGGAGCGGCCCCGCGGAGCTGTCTCGGCCGCCGGCCAAACGGGAGAAGATCATGCGCGTGAAGTGGCTGCTTGGCATCGTTGCAACGGCAGTGGCCTGCACCACGCTTAGCGTCGTGCAGGCGCAGCAACCATCGACCCTGCGCGCCAATGTTTCGAGTATCACCGCCGGCGACTATCCGGCGGCGCGCGCCATCGTGAACATCGACGCGACTGGCGGACTGGACACGAAAAGCCTCACTGCCGCGAACTTCACCGCGACCGTTGGCGGCAAGTCATCGCCAATTCTCTCGGCCGATTTGGCTTCGAGTCAGAACGCGCCGCTCGATGTGCTCCTGCTGATGGACGTGAGCGGCAGCATGGCTGGGGAGCCAATCAAGCAGACCAAGGATGCGGCCAAAGGCCTGGTGCAGCAGCTGGCGCCGAACGACCGTGTCGCCGTGATGAGCTTCGCCGACAGCGTGAAGCTGGTGCAGGACTTCACGACCGAGCGCGGGCAAGTCGATGCCGCGATCGACGGCCTGGCCGCGAAGGGCAACACCGCGCTGTACGACGCCACGGCGGCGGCGGCCTTCAAGGCCGCAACATCGGGTTCCAGCCGCCGCGCGATCATTCTGCTCAGCGATGGCGCGCAGGACGGCGTGAAGGTCAAGACGACGCGCGATCAGGCGCTCGCAGCGGCGACCAATGCCGGTGTGTCCTTCTTCGCTATCGGCGAGGGCAAAGACATCGATCGCGCGTACCTGGCGCAGCTCGCGACAGCGTCGAAGGGCCGCTACCTGGAGGCGCCTAAGCTCACCGACCTGTCGGGTCTCTTCGCTACGATCGGACAACTCCTGACGAGTCAGTTCATCGTCACGTTTGACGCGAGCGCCGCGGCTAGCGGCATCGATACGCCGATCACGATCACGTTGGACGCCGGCGGCACGAAGGCCACGGCACAGGCGACCTTCAAGCCGGGAGCGGCGTTCGCCGCGCCGCCGATCACGGTCGCGCTCGCAGGAATCACGGCCGGCGAATCGCTGAGCGAACCGCGCGTGGTGACGGCCGTACCGGACGCGACGCAGTGGTTGACGCGTGTCGCCTTCTACGTTGATGGCGTCAACGTCTACGAGACTGCGAAGCCACCGTACACGTTTACGTTCGATCCGCACGCATTTGGGGCCGCATCGCACACGCTGAAAGCCGGGGTCATTGCGGGCACGCAGACGTTCGAGTCGCCGGCGGTTTCGTTTACGTCGACGGTCGCCGCGCCCGCGCCGAAGGCCGCTAGTTCGGGATCGAGCTTGCCGATCTTGCCGATCGCGGGCGGCGTCGTGCTGCTCATCGTACTGGGGTTGGTCGCAACGGTCGTCATGCGCCTCCGGAATAGCGCGGGGAGCATCAAGATCGTCGGCCCTGCGGCGGACCAGCGCATCACGCCCTGGGTGGCACGTCATCGCAGCGTGGAATCGCCTTCCGGCGACGATGTCGTGGACGAGCCGGTGGAGGTTGTCGAGGAAGTTGGCGAGCCGATGGGCGTGCTGATTTCGCGAGGCGGCCCGATGCTAGGCAGTGAATTTGTTGTGGGTGGCAAGCCGGTGATTATCGGCTCCGCTGCACGCTGCGCTGTGCGCATCAACGACCCAACCCTGGGTGCAGAGGAAGCGCGCATCTGGGTGCGGGACCAGCATCTCATGGTGCACAAGGTGTCGCGGCTGAGCGATGTCGCCGCGGACGGCGAGTCGGGCGGCTGGACGATTCTGGAGGCGGGCGACACGCTGGATATCGGCGAGCATCGGTTCGAATTCAGGCTTTGGACGGAGCCTCTTCCACCAGTGGAGGTGGCGCCGGCCGGACCCGTACCGAATGTGCTCCGTGATCCCAATGCGCCGCGGCCGATCGGTCCGCGTCCAGCGACTGCGCCCGCATCGGCATCGAACCTCGGCGTCATCTGGCCGCAGGAAGGTCCGCAACAGCTGCCCGCTCCATCCGAAGAGTCGCCCGACCTGAGCGCGCAGGCCAGCTAGACCCAGCGTTGTAAGAGTTCGGTCGGCCGCTGGTCTAACCCTAAAGCAGGCGCGTCTGGATGCCGATCTTTACTGGGACGTACGGGAGTTCTGCCCGGCACGCGAGCGTGCACTCGTAAGGGAGCGCAGCGCTCGGCCGGATCCCCGAAGCCCGTCGGAATATCGCCCTACAGGTGGGAGCGGAGCGCAGCATGGTCAGTGCGAACACGGCGGTACCGCGGGCGAACGACGACACGCCGCTGGTGCTGCGCGCCATCCGGCGCGACCAGGAAGCGTTCGGCGAGCTGTACGACCGGCACGTCGTGCGCGTGTACCGCCACATCTACTACATGGTGGGCAATGCCGCCGAAGCCGAGGACCTGACCGCGCAGGCATTCTTGCGGGCGTGGGAGGCTATCGAGCGCTATCAGGTGCGTGGCGCGCCGTTTGTGTCGTGGCTGCTCCGCATCGCGCACAACCTTGGCGTCAGCTATCTGCGCTCGAAGCGCGACTCGTCCGAGCTGCACGATGGCATCGTGGATACGAAAGAGCGTCGTGACCCCGAGTGGTCATACCAGCAGACGGCGGAGGAAGAACTCGTACGCGAGGCGATCCTGACGCTCCGCGAGGAGCAACGGCAGGTGATCATCCTCCGGTTCATTGAGGATTTGGATTACAAGGAAGTGGCCGAGATTATCGGTAAGAGCGTCGCGGCCATCCGGGTCATTCAGCACCGCGCGCTCAATTCGCTTCGTAAGCAGATGAAAGTGCTGGATCCGGCGGTCTGAGGCGGACTGCGCAGCCGCAGCTTCCCGGCCGGAAGCACGGGTGGGGGCATCCATACGGGGGAGCAGGGTCTCCGAATCCAGATAGGGTCGTAAAGCAGGGCGGCGGCGCGCCGATACCTATACAGCGTCTTGGCCCTTTGGGGCCTGATTCCGACATAGGGGATGAACCATGGCACAGAGAGCTGCGAGTGGTGCACAAGGCCGGACGAACCGGCGTTTCCTGTTGGTGGCGATCCTTCTCGCCGGACTCAGCGCTGCGCTGGTCTACGCGAAGATCTCGGCCAATGACACGACGCATTCGACGACCGTCGCAGCCGGCGACCAGCAGGTCGTCGTTGCGAAGATCCCGATCAAAGAACGCACAACCATCACGGCGGCGATGCTGGAAGTGAAGAGCGTTCCGCTGAACAGCATCGCTTTCGGCGCGTTCAAGGACGTCACCGGCGCCGTGGGCAAGGTCACCAAGTATCCGGTTGAAGTGAACCAGCAACTGGTCGGCAGCGCGGTCATCGACACGTCGCGGCCGATTGCCAACGCCGCTCTTTCGTACGTCGTGCCGACGGGCAAGCGCGCCATGTCGATCTCGGCGTCGCAGGTGGCAAATGCCGGCGGCTTGATCCTTCCAGGCGACTGGGTGGACATCGTCTGGGGTTGTTGCTCGGACAAGGCCGTCGTTACGAAGACGCTGCTCCGGAACATCCAAGTGGTGGCGGTCGCGCAGTCGATTGTGCCGTCTGGTCCGGTGACGAATACGAACACGAACGCGACCGTGGTCGTGGGCGCACCCGCACCGGCGGTTGGATCAACCAACCCCGTCGCAGCGAGCGCAGCTATCGCGCTACCCGAGGCTTCCACTGTGACGCTCATCCTTACGCCGGAGGAATCGCAGATTCTTTTCCTCGCAGAAGCAAACGGCAAGCTTCGGCTGACCGAGCGTGGCGTTGGCGACCAGGACACGCCGGACAGCGGCTATGTGTTCATCACACAACCGCAGCTGCTTCCGCCGGAAGCGATCAGCGCTCTGCCGGATTCGCTGAAGCCGGATGGGTACAAGCGCTAACTAGAAGAGGCGGGATCGATATCGCGCGTTCGTGGCGAACGTAGGAGACGTAGTCGATGGCGAGAAATCCAGAAGTCGTCACCGTTGACCCGGACCTCGGAAGTCGGGCCGAGACGAAACGCGCCGTCCAGATCGCCCACTTCACCGTGGTCGGCGAAGGCGGATACGGCGTTGAAGCGGTGACGGTCGCGAAGGAGCGCCCATCAGACGTCTTCCTGGTATCGGTCGAAGAGCCAGTCGCGTTGGCGCTTCAAACCATCGAGTCGCTCGCCGACGTTGCGCCCGGCATCCCGACGATCGTGTATTCGTCGCTGGCCGACGCGCAGTCGGTGCGCCGCGCCATGGTAGCGGGCGCGCGCGACTATCTTGTGAAGCCACTGAAGCCCGAAGATCTCAGCCGCGCCGTGTACGGCGTCCTAGAGCAAGAAGAGAAGAAACGCTTGCGCGCCGACGGCCAGGGCACCGAGGCCTCCGCGCGCGGCACGGTCATCACCGTGTTCGGCGCAAAGGGCGGCATCGGCAAAACAACGATCTCGACCAACCTGGCGGTGACGCTGGCCAAGATGACCGGGGCGAATGTTTGTCTGCTTGATATGGACACGCGCTTCGGCGATGTCGCCATCATGATGGACGTTGCTGTCGAATCGAGCATCGCCGACGTGGCGCGCAAGATCGAAGAGATCGATCGCGACAAGATTCGCGACTATCTCGTGAAGCACCACAGCGGCGTGTCGATTCTTCCTGCGCCGCTGCACCCGACGGAGTGGCGCAACATGACGCCGCAGCACATCGAGCGCATCGTCGAACTGCTGGCCCAGACGCACGACTACGTCGTCGTCGACACGCCCGGCACGTTCAACGAACTGATCGCGGCCACGTTGGAGCTTGCCAACCTGATCCTACTTGTGACGAGCATGGATATCGCGAGCATCAAGGACACGGCGCTTGCGCTGGAGATGTTGCGCGCTGCCGGCGTCTCCGAGGACAAGGTCAAGCTGATGATTAACCACTCGACGGCGGCGAACAGCCTCCGCGAGGAAGATGTGTCGCGCGTGCTGGAGTACGACGTCTTCTGGCGCATCCCGCACGATCTCAGCGTCTCGAGCAGCACGCAGCTTGGCCAACCAATCGTTGTCGCGAAACCGTACGCCCGCGTATCGCGGTCGATTATCGAACTGGCGCACGCGCTCACGGGCACACGGCAGGAGAAGCGGGGCTTCCTGGACAGGGTTCTCGGCCGATCCGCCTGATCACCGAACGTAGGAGAACAACGCAATGACTCAGTTCCAGTGGCAGGCGCGGAAGATCCAGCCGGGCGGCGTAACGGGGGGCGGTTCGAACAACCCGGCCTCACGTACCGGCCAGCTCTCGCAGAATGTCGTTGCGCTCAACGAGTTGAAGTTCACGCTCCATCAGCGCCTTATTGAGGAGCTGGATCCCAACAAGCTGGAGGGTTTGGGCAAGGAAAAAGCACGCGAAGCCGTCGAGCAGGCAGCGCGCACGTTGATTGCGGCGGAGATGCCGGGCATTGTCGGCACGACGCGCGACGAGCTTGTTTCGGCAGTCGCGGACGAAGTCCTGGGCCTTGGCCCGCTGGAGCCGTTGCTTCGCGACCCGAACATCTCGGAAGTCATGGTGAACCACCCGGACACCGTCTTCTACGAAAAGGAAGGCCGGCTCTACCTGAGTTCGGTGCGCTTCCGCGACGACCAGCACATCATGCGGATCGTCGAGCGCATCGTGGCGCCGCTCGGGCGCCGCGTTGACGAATCGTCGCCGATGGTCGATGCGCGCCTCGCGGACGGCTCTCGTGTCAACGTCATCATTCCGCCCGTCGCGCCGAACTCAGGTAGAGCCGGCCTTCCTTTTCGTAGAAGACGGTGTCCGGGTGGTTCACCATGACTTCCG
>JANXYW010000056.1 GCA_025355835.1 Chloroflexota bacterium | reverse complement strand
GTCGACGCCGATCCGGCACATCGTCTGGGGTCCGGACGGCTACCTGGTGCCGCGCGCGAACGGGCTGGTGTTCGCCGGCGCGACGGTGGAGGACGTCGGCTTCCGCCGCCGCACGACGAAGGCCGGCGTGCGCGCGATGCGTTCGATGGCGATCGGGCTCGTGCCGCAGCTGGCCGCGGCGACTGTGCACTTCGACTGGGCCGGACTGCGGCCGGGATCGCCGGACGATCTGCCGATGATCGGGCCGGTGCCGGGGTGGGCGAACGTCGTCGCGGCGACGGGGCACTATCGCAACGGGATCTTGTTGGGGCCGCTGACGGGGAAGTTCGTGGCGCGGGGGATCATCGACGGCGATTGGGGTGATGTGCCGGTGGAGTTCGATCCTGGGCGGTTTTGATTTCTTCCACAGAGATCACAGAGGGCACAGGGGTTGGAGGTTGGAGGCTTCGGGTTTTGCTGACGTGCTTGGGTCGCCAACCGAGCGCGGGCGCAACGGGTTGCGCCCCTACAGGCGGTGACTACTCGATCGGCTGCAGGCGTTGCGCGGAGGTCTTCTCGAAGAAGGCGAAGAAGCGTTCGCGGCCGATTTCGGCGAGCAGGCGCGCGAGGTGTGCGTTGACCGCGGCCTCATCGCGCCACTGCTCGTAGAGCGTGAACTTCCGCGGATCGTCAGGCTGACGGTGCCACACGAAGGTGATGCAGCCTTCGTCGAGCGCGCGCGTGCTGCGCATCATCTGCTTCGCCAGCTCAGCGAACTCCTCTTCGAGTCCGTCCTTCACGGTTACATCGAAGATGATCGTCAGCATCGGGCAGTGCTCATTCGTGCCACCGCACTTCGTAGAGGCGGACGGCGTCGTCGAAGCCCTTCATCTCGTACTCGCCGCGGTCCGAGAAGGTGAAGGCTTTGCCGGAGAGGAGGTGGCGGACGGGTTCGGGGATGAGGATCTCGCCCGCGCCGGCTTTCGCCGCGATGCGGGAGGCGAGGATCACCGTTGCGCCGAAGAGGTCGCCGTCTTCTTCGATCGGTTCGCCGGCGTTGAGGCCGACGCGGACGTGCAGCGGCTCGGGGAGCGAGGGGGACGGACCTGAAGGTGCGTCCATACGTCCTTGGGTGCCAGCGGTGTGCGCGGCGAACGCGCGCTGCAACGCGATCGCGCACTCCATCGCCGAGGTTACACTGCCGAACGACGCCATGAAGCCGTCGCCCATGGTCTTTACTTCTGCGCCGCCGTGCTGCTTCAGTGTCTCGCGCGTGATCCGCTCGTGCTCGCGGAGCACGTCGCGGCCTTTGGTGTCGCCGAGGCGCTGCATCATCTCGGTGTGGCCGACGATGTCGGTGAAGAGCACGGTGCGGAGGCTATTCGCCTGCGCTGCGCGCGCTGGTGACGATGACGGGGGCGCATCGAGGAACCCAAGGATGCCGTCGATGACTGCGCGAGAATCGCCGAACGGGTAATAGTGAACATCTCCGTCCAACGGTAGAAACCGCGCTCCCTTGATCTTACTCGCGATCGTTTGACCACCGACAAACGGAAAGATCGTGTCGGCTCGACGATGTATCACCAGCGTCGGCGTCGCGATCTTGCCAAGTTGTTCGACGCTGACCGCCTGAGCTGCGGCTTCCACTACGCTGGCGGCGTACTCACCGCTGATCGATTCGCGGTATATGCGGGCGAGTTGGAGTGCGCCCTCCGCATACAGATCTCGGTTCGCCATGTCGGCGGAGGTTTGCGCAGCCATCGCCGGGTTTGTCCTCCACAGCATCGCAAAGCTGGTTATGAAGTCCGGCCCAAAGACTTCCGGTACATCCGCGTAGGCTCCGTACAAGATCAGCCGGGAGAGGCGCCGCGGCCTCGTCGCGGCGTATGCCATCACCCATGCCGCGCTGATGCCGGCTGCCCAGACGGCTGACTTGCGTATTCCCGCGTGCTTCAGTACGGCATCGATTTCGGAGCAGCGCGCCTCGATCGAGTAGGTCGCGTTGCGTTGCGACACACCGATCCCGCTCGGATCCCATCGGACGAGTGTGTGATGCCGAGATACCTCCTCCCAGAACGCGGCCTGGATAGGAAGATAGTACTCGAGCGAAAACGAGTCGAACGATTCAGCGCACACCAGGAGCGGCGATCCTTGACCTTGGAGGCAGTAGCCAATGCTCACGCCATCCTCGGTCGTGCAGTACTGAATCTGCGGTTCCATCAGGCCTCCCACCGTACTTCGTACAGACGGACGGCGTCGTCGAATCCCTTCATCTCGTGTTCGCCGCGGTCCGAGAAGGTGAACGCCTTGCCGGAGAGGAGGTGCGCACGGGTTCGGGGATGAGGATCACCGGTTCCATGCGGGGAGTATGCGCGATCGCGGATTGGTTGAGCTAGCGGGTCTAGCCGCCGCGGACGAATGAGGATCGAACATCGCGGCCCGCACGGGCGGACACGCAGGTCCGCCCCTACAGCGATTCGGCGAGCCCACGGAGGACCCACAGCGTTTCGGTGAGCGTCGGCGACTTCGAAGTGGGTGCTGATAGAATGACAGGCTCATGAAGTATCACATTTGGACTGTGGGTTGTCAGATGAACGTTGCGGACTCGCGCAAGTTGGGCGCGGGGCTGGATCGTGCTGGCTGCACTGCGGTTGATGCGATTGGCGACGCTGATCT
>JANXYW010000052.1 GCA_025355835.1 Chloroflexota bacterium | reverse complement strand
CTGGCTGATGCGCTGACTGGCTGATGCGCGCGCGACCGTCGCCGTCAGACTTCTACGTAGACGTCGTCGCCTTCTACGCGGGTGGGGTACGAGCCTACGCCTCGCTTCATGAAGCCTGGGAAGGTGGCGTCCATGAGGAGTTTGTAGGGGGCGGGGTGCGACACCCAGCCGCAGAGGCCGCCGTCGGTCACATCGAACTTGGCACCATGCAACGCGCATTCAATGACCGTGCCCTGGAGCTGGCCGTTGTGGAGGTGGCCGCGGAGGTGGGTGCAGCGGTCGCCGATGGCGAAGGCTTCGCCATCGATGTTGGCGACGAGGAGCTCTTTGCCCTTCGCTTTGACGCCCTTTACGGTCCCGGGCGGGATATCCGACAGCCTGGCTACGCGGACGAACTCGGCCACAATCTGCTCCTTTGGGTGCGGTCGGGCGATTCTACCCAACGGGGTGCTGACGCGCTAGCTGCCGTTTGCGTCCGCCCGTCGGGATGATTTCATAACCTGCCCAGAGCAGCAACCTTCGCTGCTTGTCCTGCCGAAATCGCAATGTGAACGTGTCGCTGCGCTGCTGGCCCGGCGTTATGCTGCGGAGGCTGGAGGTACGTGGTGGCTGACGGCGACGACGAGTTCGAAGGCATCGACATCGACGGGCCGTGGGGTGGCGTCCGCATCGGATCGGGTCGCTATCGCGATCGCGACGGCGGAGATCGCGAACTCCGCCGGATCCGGCGGCGCGTTCGGCAACGCCTCGACTTCTATCGCCACATCGTTACATTCGGAGTTGTCGTTGGCGGGCTGGCGCTGCTGGATTGGCTGACGGGCGGCGGTTGGTGGGTGCAATGGGTCGCCGGCATTTGGGGCGCCATCCTGCTGCTGCAATTCATCGGCGCATTCATTTCTCCGATGTTGTGGGGGCGCGAGGTCGAAGAGCGCATGGTGCGGCGTGAGGTAGAGCGACGCCGTGGGCGCACGACCGTGCTGCCGCCCGACGATCGCGACCGCGCCACGTAGCGGGTGCGCTTGCCCGGGCAGCGCGCATCGCCATACACTCGCGGCGTGACACACACGAGAAATCTTCCGCCGAACGCGGGCTTCGCGCCTGACCTTGCCGCTCTTCGCCGCTACTTCTGGCTCCCCATCGGAGCGCTTGCTCTGGCGGTGGGCGCGGCGCTTGTTATCGGCGTTGTCGCCACGCCTTCCGACGAGGCGCGGTTTCGAGCGAACGTGGTCGTTGACGCGCTGCCGCCGCTGTTCGGGCCCCCGGTGCTGCCCGGGCCGTTCGACTACGCGCGGCTTGCCACGAGCGATGCCGTCGTGCAGTCGGTCGCCCAGCAGACGAATGTGCCAGTGGAGCAGCTGAAGACGCGGATGACGGCGACCGCGAGCTTCAACCGGCCGGAGATTGACTTCAAGGTGACGGGCGCGAATGCGCTGGCGATTACGCGGACGTGGCAAGCGGCCTTTGCAGATGCGGCGGCGCGCCAGACGCCCGACCTCGAACGGCTGCTCGTGCAGCCGTACGCGCGCCAGCTCGACGAGGCGAGCGCAGTGCTCCAGCGCGTCGCGCCGGCGGCGCAGAACAGCCCCGGCGATCCTGTGGCGCAGCAGAAGTTGAAAGCGGCCGAAGAGAACTACGAGACGGCATCGAAGCTGGCCCAGTCGTACGACGTCGTGGCGACGACGATGAGGGCGCAGGCGTTCACGGTCGTTGGTCCGCATGTGCAGAGCGCCGGCGTTGGATCGACGCGCGGACGGCTGGGCGCGGCCGTGGCTATTGGCTTGCTCGCCGGGATCATCGGCGCTGTGCTGCTCGACGTTGCGATGCGGCGCCGGGCGTCCGTTGCAGGGTCGCTCGATCAGGCGCCCGCTGCGATGCGGCGCGAGGCCGAGCGCCGCGCTGATACGTCCGCACGATGAACGCGTCGCGACCGCTGATCATGCCGATTCACGCGACGGGGCGCTGAGCGATGCGCGTGCTGCTGATCTGCGCGCTCGACGTCTGGTCGCTGGATCAGGGCAAGGGCGCGCCGACGCTGGAGCGTACGCTGCGCGCGTATGGCGAGGCGGGGCATCACGTCGACGCCGTGCTGCCGGACATCGGCGCCAATCACTTCTATCACGGCCGAGGCGCCCACGACGAAGCGCCGGAGACGCGCCCCGACATCCCGAACGTGACATTTCACACGTTCCACATGCCGAGCCTGCGCGATCTGCCGCTGCCGGCGCTGCCTGATGCACTCGGGAAGATCGACCAGAAGGTTCGGTTCGCCGCGGCGTTTCCGTGGCTTGCGGCGAAGCATGCCGAACGCCTGATCCGATCTGCGTCGCAGCCGTACGACGTCCTCTACGCGTATGAGGCGCACGCCGTTCTTGCGACGCGTATGTTGCGCCGACGCGGGCTGCGGCTGCCAGTCGTGGCGCGCTTTCAAGGCACGGTGATGTATCCGGCGCTCTCGGATCGCGCGCTCTACTATCGGCGGTACGAGGAGGCGCTCGCGCTGAAGACGGCGGCCGATATGTACATCATGACCGACGATGGCACACAGGGTGCCGACGTACTCGCGCGCTTGAATCCGGCGTCGAAGGGGCGCGTGCGGTTTTGGCGCAACGGCCTCGATCTCGACCGGCTGCGACCGCCGGCGCCGGAGCAGCGCGCCTCGGCGCGCCGCGATTTGGGGCTGGCCGAGGGAGCATTCGTGATGCTGACGGCTTCCCGGCTGGCGACGTGGAAGCGCGTTGACCGTGCGATTCGGGCACTGCCGAAGATCCGATCGTGGATGCCGGATGCGCTGCTCGTCGTGGTGGGCGATGGCGAGGAGCGCGCGCGGTTGCAGTCGTTGGTGCGCACGCTCGGCGTCGAGCAGCACGTGCGATTCGTCGGCGCGGTGCCGCAGTCCGACGTTATGCGCTACATGCATGCCTGCGACGTTTTTCTCGCGATCGCCGATCTCTCGAACGTCGGCAATCCGCTGCTGGAGGCGATGACGTGCGGCTGTTGCGTTGTTGCGGTGGATGCGGGGGATACACGCGAGTTGATCATCGACAACAAGACCGGCCGTTTGGTCGACAACTCGAACCGTTCGGGCTTCGTGAAGTCTTTGGAGGATCGTCTCGCCGATCTGCTCGTGACGCTGGCGGGCGATGCGCCGCAGCGTGCCCGGCTCGCCGCAGGGGCGGCGGCGTACGCAGGCGAGCACTTCTGGACGTGGGACGAGCGGATGGCGGCCGAGGTGGAGGCCGTGACCGCGCTTGCGGCGGATGCTCGCGCGGCGCGCGCTAAGACGAGAAGCTGAGGTTAGCCTGCCGCTGGCAGAGCCTCGCACGCGGTTCGAGTTCGTGGATCGCGGCAATCGAACTGCGTCGTCCGGCTATGCCGGACGCACAGCCGGGACGGCTATGCCACGCGCTTCGCGCCTCCCTCGCGGACCTTGCGGCAGACTGGCTGTCTCCTTGTCGACTACGGGACTCACAGCCGGGGGCGGCATGTGCCACATGCTCCGGTCGCGTTCAACATTCCGGCTAGCCGGCGACGCGCTGGAGCCAGTCGATGCCGGAGCTGGCGATGTAGGCGATGGTGATGTAGTTGATGCACTTGCCGATGAACATCACCGTCATGAATCGCCGCATCGTCATGCCGGCCACGCCGGCTGCGATGCCGCCGACATCGATGAACGGATTCGGCACCGCCGCGACGCAGAAGACCGTAAGTGTGCCGTGGCGGCGCATGAGCGAGACGAGGATGCGGCCGATGCGGCTGTTGCCGATGACGGAGCGGCCACCGACGCCCGTCGAGTAGCCGGTTAACTCGCCTACCGCCGAGCCGGCCGCGACGATGATGCCGACGAGGATCGGTTGCGGCAGGGGTACGTACGGGATGGGCTTCAACAGCAGGCCAAGGGTGATGCCGGCAGCTGCGCCCGGCACCGGGATGAACATCGACGCAGAGCCGATGACGGCGAACGCGAAGACACCGATGTAACCGAAGCGCTCGACGAGCTTGACGCCGCCGACCGTGTAGGCAATGACGAGCGCCGCGGTCATGCCGACCAGCGCAACGACGATGCCTACGAGCGCGAGCCGCTGATTCTCGGAAGCGACGACGATTTCGGCCGCGGCCGCGGAATCAGGGCCTTCGAGCGATTCGAGGAAGCGCTCGATCCGCCGCTGAATGCGGAGGCGGCGCGAACGACGCGAAGGCGTCTCGATCGGGTGTTTCACGCGGAAACGATATCGGATTGCAGTACGGGGCGGCCGAGCGAACGCGGGCTACTCGAGATGGAAACGATAGCCGACGTTGCGCACCGTTTCGATGAACGTCTGGCCGCGATCCTCGATCTTGCTGCGCAGCCTCCGGACGTGGACATCG
Source organism: Chloroflexota bacterium (assembly GCA_025355835.1). Taxonomy (GTDB): domain Bacteria; phylum Chloroflexota; class Dehalococcoidia; order DSTF01; family JACRBR01; genus JANXYW01. The sequence continues at coordinate 8,113 of JANXYW010000052.1, read as the reverse complement.
ACCGTGCGCGCGCCACCGTAGAAGTCGTAGCCCCAGACGCGGTTGAGCAGCGCCTCGCGCGTAAAGACTTTGTCGCGGTTCGTCGCCATGAACCGCAGCAGCTCGTACTCTTTGTACGTCAGGTCGATCGGCTTGCCGCCGATGAAGACCTTGTAGTTGCCGAGGTCGATGCGGAGTTCGCCGGCCTGCAGCGTGTTGTCGCTTTCGACGCCGGACTTCATCCAGATCGCGCGGCGTACGCGGGCGCTGATCTCGTCACTTAGTGCCGGATAGACGACGAAGTCATCGAATCCGATCGAGAAGTCGAATGTCGCGAGTTGATCGCTGCGGATCACAGCGATCGATGCGATGCCGTGCGGCATCTGCGGCGAGCGCAGCAGGTTGCGGATGGAGGGCGTGTCGGGCCGGCCGAAGAGGCTGAACAAGATCACCGCGGGCGCGTTGGTCTGCGACTCGTCCAGCACGCGATCCATGGGTGCGTGGGATGTCACGAATCCGGCTTCGTCCAGCGCTGCCGCGAGCGGGCGCATCTCCTCGGATGCGTCTACGATCAGAATGCGATGCACGAGACTCACCTCCCCGGTCGGATGCGGCAGTATAGCGACGCTGTGTTACGCCCACATGACGGTGGCGACCCCGATCTTCACGTCAAATGACGCGGTTCGTGTGAAGCTGAGAGCCTAAAATTGAACGGCCGTGCCGGTCGGCCCTATACTCATGCCACAGCAACCCGCGTGAACACGGAGCAACCTATGACCATCGACTTCGGCTGGTTCCTGCCCACCATGGGCGATACCGAGATAATCGGCCCCGCGACGCGCGAGGCGACGCTCGAGTACTTGACGCGCTGTGCGAAGACCGCCGAAGACGCCGGGTTCGTCTTCATGCTGGTGCCGGTCGGGACGACGTGCGAAGACGCGTGGCTCGCGTCGGCGGCGGTGGCGGCGCAGACGGACAAGATGAAGTTCTTGGTGGCGATGCGACCCGGCTTCGTTGCGCCGACGGTCGCCGCCAAGATGTCGAACACGATGGATCAGCTCACGCACGGCCGCGTGCTGATCAATGTCGTTACCGGCGGTTTCCCGTCGGAGCAGGCGGCGGACGGCGACTTCATGGAGCACGACGAGCGCTACGCGCGCACGCAGGAGTTCATGCAGGTCGTGAAGCGCGCGTGGACGGAGCCGCGGTCGTGGAGTCACGACGGCACGTACTACAAAGTCGAGAAGGGCAACGTCTTTCCGAAGCCGTACCAGCGACCGTGCCCGCCGTGGTACTTCGGCGGCGCGTCCGATGCTGCGAAGAAGGTCGGCGCGGAAGAAGCTGATGTCTACCTCTTGTGGGGCGAGACGATCCCGATGGTGCAAGAGCGCATCGCCGACATGCGCGAGCGTGCGGCGAAGATCGGGCGGACGCTGCGTTTCGGCATCCGCCTGCTGGTGTGCGCGCGCGAGACCGACGAGGAGGCGCGCGCCGCCGCGGAGGCGATGGTGGCCGAGGTGCCGGACAACTTCGAAGGGATGATGCAGAAGCACATGAGCGGAGCCGACTCGGAGGGCGAGAAACGCCAACGCGCGCTTCGCGAGCAGGGCGACTGGCTGGGCCCGAATCTGTGGACAGGGATCGGGCGGGCGCGACTCGGCGTCGGGCTGGCCCTGGTCGGATCCGGCGAGAACGTCGCCGCGCGGATCAGGGAGTACGTCGACGCCGGGATCGATACGTTCATTTTCTCAAGCTACCCGCATCTTGAGGAATCGGAGCGCTTTGGCAAGTACGTGATGCCGCACTTCCGCGGCGAAGCAAGCGTGCCGACGGCGCCCGTCGTGCGCGAGCTGGCGCCGGCATGACGCTGCGTGCCGTGGCCGTCTCCGGCAGCCCGCGTGCCCCATCGAAATCGAAGACACTGGCCGAGTTGATGCTCGCCGCACTGGCGCGCAGCGGCTGCGAGACGCAGATGATCGATGTTGCGGCGCTGCCCGCCGATGCGCTGCTCGCACGAGCATCCGCGCCCGAGATGGACGCGGCGATCGCTGCCGTCGGCGCGGCGCAGATCGTCGTTGCGGCGTCGCCGACGTACCGCGCGCTGTACACCGGCGCGATGAAGTCGTTCTTCGATCTGATGCCGCACGGTCATCTCGCCGGTAAGATCTGCGTTCCGATCCACACCGCAGGCTCGCCGCAACACTTCCTGACGATCGAGTACGGGATGCGCCCTCTGTTCGCCAGCCTCGATGGCGTGCCGATCGCCGGCGTCTACGCCACCGACGATCAGTTCGTCGATGGCCAGCCCGTTGATAAGCTCGCTGCGCGCGTCGATGCGGTTGCCGCGGCGGCCGTTGCGCTCGCGACAGCTGGCGCGTCCTGATGCGCATCGGGTTCGACTTCGACGGCGTGTTGTGTTTGACGCCGTTTGGCCGTTTGGCCGTCCACGCACCGTCGCCGGTTGCTGATCTGCCCGAAGGGTATGCCGCGCTCTACGATCAGCCGCATGCATCGAACCTGATGCGGCTGGCGGTGGAGTACGCGCGCTTCGGATGGCGCACAAACGCGCCGGACGCCGCGGCGATCCTCCATGAGCTGGCGGGCGCGCACGAGATATTCATCGTCACGGCGCGCAGCTGGGACGGGGAACGACTGCTGCGCCGCTGGCTTCGGCGCCACAAGCTCGATGGCCGTATCGCCGGCATTCGCATGGCGCCGCCCGGCCTGCGCCCCGCGCAGCACAAACTCGCCGCGGCGCGGCTGCTCGGCATCGACGCACATATCGACGATGACCCGCGCACCGCGTACCACTTGGCGAGCAACGGCGTGGCGCGCGTGTTTCTGCTCGATCATGCGGGGGCGCACGGGGATGCGCCGTTGCCTTCGGGGTTGACGTTGGTTCGTTCGCTGCGCGAGTTCGCGGATGCGGTCGCGCGGGCGTAGGGCCGTTCGTGCGCGCACGCGGCGGGCGATCATGGCCGAGAAGTGTGCTGCGTCGGTCCGGCGTTGCCCGACGCACAGCCGGGACGGCTATGCCGCGCACGCGTTGTGGGCGCACGCGAACATTGGCGTTTATGTGCGGACGTTTGTGCTGCGTCGGTCCGGCGTTGCCGGACGCACAGCCGGGACGGCTATGCCACGCACGCGTTGTGGGCGCACGCGAACATTGGCGCTCATGTGCAGACGTTTGTACTGCGTCGGTCCGGCGTTGCCGGACGCACAGCCGGGACGGCTATGCCACGCGCTCCGCGTCTCCGTCAACCAGCACTCGTCAAATCACTGCGAACTGCGAACTGCGAACTACAAACTACAGACTACAGACTACAGACTACAGACTCCCACTCACTTCCCCTTGTACGCCGGCTTGCGCTTTTGTGCGAACGCTAGAGGACCTTCGCGGGCGTCTTCGGAGACGAGCACCTTGCGTGACTGTTCGTTTTCGAACTGCAGGCCTTCCTCTACGGTGAGGCTGCGGCCACGGTAAGCGGCTTCTTTCGCGAGGCGAACGGCGAGCGGGCCGTTTTCGCAGATCGCTTCGGCGATGGCGATCGCTTTAGGCATCACTTGATCCGCCGGGACGACGTGGTTGACGAGGCCGTAGCGGAACGCCCACTGCGCGTCGAACTTGCCGCCCGTGAGGAGCAGTTCCAGCGCGAGGCCGAACGGGATGAGCCGCGGCAGGCGCTGCGTGCCGCCCGCGCCCGCAATGATTGCTCGCGTCACCTCGGGCAAGCCGAATGTCGCCTGCTCGGCCGCGATGCGGATGTCGCACGCGAGCGCCATCTCGAGGCCGCCGGCGAGGCAGTAGCCGTTGACGGCGGCGATCATCGGCTTCCAGCATTCAAAGTTGCGCGTGATTCCGCCGAAGGGCGCGCGCGAGTACGCCGCGCTGACGGCGTTTAGGCCGCCCTGCTGCGCCGCGGACATCGCGACGAGATCGTTGCCGGCGGAGAACGCGCGCTCGCCGGCGCCGGTGAGGATGCCGACCCAGAGGTCATCGTCGTCGCGGAAGTCGCACCACGCCGTGTGCAACTCCTGCGAAGTCAGCGGGTCGATGGCGTTCATGCGCTCGGGACGATTGATCGTCACGATGCCGATGCGGCCGCGTTTTTCATAGATCACGTTTTCGAAATTCAAGTCTGTCATCATCGCCTCGCGTTTCTTTGCTAGTGAGATCGCCACGGTAACATCGCGCGCGCCCTCGATCCAGATGCGGATGCTCGCGGGTATGCGCCGAAGCACTTCGGTGCGGACACGATGGTGGATGCGGACACGATGTCGAACGGAATTGTTGCGGCTACGGTGCGGCGCAAAACAATACTTCAGAGTATTCGCGCGCACACACTTGTAAAGTGTTGCCCGATGTTTACACCGGTGTTAGACTCGATCGTATAACCACCAGATGTGAGCGAGCGCTGAAAGAAGAGGCTGAGTCTTCATGGCAACCGCAACTAAGTCGTCGGGCAAGGGCGGGTCGGACATGCCGATCCATCAACAAATGATGCCGTGGGTCTTGGTCACCGAGATCTACTGGATGTCATACAAGCTGCTGGAGCGCCGCTTCTATCACCTCGGCGTGTCCGCGTCGCAGGCGCGTGTGCTGGCGGTGCTGCTGTTCTCCAACGGTCCGATTAAGCCGAGCCTGGTCGCGACGCTGCTCTTCCAAGAGACGCAGAGCATCACGGGCATCCTGCACCGCATCGAATCCCGCGGCTGGGTGCGCCGCCTGCCGGATCCGAACGATCGCCGCGCGGTTGGGTTGGAGCTGACGGACACGGGGCGCGAGATCACCGAAGAGATCGTCAAGATCTCCGAAGAGTTGTTTGACGATCTGTTCGGCAACAAGGTGCTCACGGCAGCGGAGAAGCGCCAGGTCGAAGTGATTCTGAAGAAGGTGCGCGCGCTCGGATTCAAGCTGCCGGAGACCGACTTCAAGCTTCGCCGTGCACAGCAGTACGCCATCTGGAAGGACTAGCCGGAGCGCGCCGCGGAGCATATCTACGAGACTGGTGGAAGCCCGCCCCTACGGCGGGCTTCTTCATTTCTTGTTCGCGGCGATCCGTTCGGCGAGCGCGATCACATCCTGCGCGCGTGCGACGATCGGCGCGTCGATCATCGCGCCGTCCATGGCGATCGTGCCGCGCCGTTGCTTCGCCGCCAGTGCGGCGGCAGCGACGACGCGGTGCGCGTACGCGATGTCATCCTTCGATGGCGCGAAGATCGCGTTCACCGGCGCCGCCTGATCGGGGTGGATGAGGTACTTGCCCTTGAATCCCATCGACTGCGCGAGCTCCGCGTCGGCGGCGAGGCCGCGTGCATCCTTGATGTCGGCGAACGGCGTGTCGATCGCCAGCATGCCGAAGGCCGCCGCGACCGTCGCGATGACGCCGCGCGCGTGGGCGAGCGCGGCGCCGCCCGCATCGCGTTTCACGCCGAGTGCCTTCGTGTAGTCTTCGCCGCCGAGCGACAGCGCCATCACGCGATCGGATGCCAGCGCGATCGCTTCGCAGTGGAGGACGGCGATCGGACTCTCGATCAGCGGGATGACGCAGATGTCGCCGGGCCGCACCTTGTGCTTCAGCTCAGCTTCACGGAGCAGTACGTCGAGGTCGCGCAGATCCTGCGGTGCATCGGTCTTGGGATGCACGACGCCGGCGAGGCCCGGTCGCACGATCGCCATCACGTCGTCGCGCGTGAGGCCGGAGTGGACGTTGTTCACGCGCACGAACACCGGCACGCTGCTCGCGATCAGTTTCGGCAGCAGCGTGCGGACGAGCGTGCGCGCCGTGCGCTTCTCGGCGCGCGGCACGGCATCTTCCAGATCGATGACGATAGCGTCGGCGCCGGCGCGCGGTGCGCGTTCGAGCATGCGCTGGCGGTCGCCGGGCACGAAGAGGAGTGTTCGCAGCAAATCCATCGGGGCCTCCGCGCCCACTGTGGAGCGCGGATCAGTATCACCAAGCGTTGCGGCGCGGGCAACGCGTCAAATTGCAGGAAATGCGGGAGAACACGCATGCGCTGCCGATGCGCCGCGTTCCGACAAGAACTGCAGAACGTCGGGCGAGCCTGCCGGCATCGCATCGCCGCACTCCTCCCGACTGCGGCACAGCGGTGATCTCGCGACCGCGCACGGGCGCGACGCTTGACAGACATCCGGCGATCCGGTAACTAAGAAGGGCGGAATTCCCGCAAACCCCGGCGCTTGTTCTCCCGGCGCCGAAGCGACTCCCCTTGAACCAGGCACAATTCGGCTCGCCGAAGGTCACCTTGGCCGCACCTGTTCCTGTGGAGCCGTCTCCAGGGATCATGCATTCAGTTAGCAGGGCGCATCAGCCCACACAGAGGGTCCGACAGCATGGGCGCAGTACGTGAACGAAGGCGATCGGGCGGTCCGCGACAATCACAGCGCGAGCCGCAGCCGCCGCAGGAGGATGCCAGCGAGCAGCCCATGTCCGCAGCCGATCGCGAATCCGCGATCCGCACCGGCGGCATTCTTGAGATAGTTGACGACGGCTACGGATTCCTGCGCGGCGAAAGCCTGCTGCCGGGTTCGAACGACGTGTACGTCAGCCAGTCGCAGATCCGGCGATTCGGCCTGCGCACGGGCGACTACGTGACGGGCGAGGTGCGGCCGCCGAAGGACAGCGAGAAGTACTACGGCCTTCTGCGCGTCGAGGCGACAAACGGCCTCGACCCCGAAGTCGCGAAGGCGCGCCCGTACTTCGAGAATCTCACCGCCATCTTTCCGAACGAAATGATCGACCTTGAGACGACAGTTCCGGACCTATCGGGCCGCCTGATCAACTTGATATCGCCGATCGGCCGCGGACAGCGCGGTCTCATCGTCTCGCCACCGAAAGCCGGCAAGACGTTTCTTCTGAAGGCGATCGCTGCCGGCGTCGCCGCCAACTATCCCGACATCCACCTGATGGTCGCCCTCATCGGCGAGCGTCCGGAAGAAGTCACGGACATGAGGCGCTCGGTGAAGGGCGAAGTTGTCGCGTCGACGTTTGACGAGCCGGTCGAGGATCACACGCGTGTCGCCGAGATGGCGCTGGAGCGCGCAAAGCGACTCGTCGAGGGCGGCAAGGACGTCGTCATCCTGCTGGACAGCATCACGCGCTTGACGCGCGCGTACAACCTGGCGATGCCACCCAGCGGCCGGACGCTCACCGGTGGTATGGACCCCGTCGCGCTCTACCCACCGAAGCGGTTCTTCGGCGCCGCGCGCAACTGCGAGGAAGGCGGCAGCCTCACGGTCATCGCCACGTGTCTCGTCGACACCGGCAGCCGTATGGACGAGGTCATCTTCGAAGAGTTCAAGGGCACCGGTAACCAGGAGCTGCGGCTCGACCGGCGTCTCGCGGAGCGCCGCACGTTCCCAGCGATCGACATCAACGCCAGCAGCACGCGCCGCGAAGAGCTGCTGCTCGATGAGGCGACGCTGCGGCAGGTGTGGCTGATGCGCCGCATGACGTCGATGATCGCATCGAACGCCAACAACCCGTCGGAAGCGACGGAGCGCCTGCTCGAACGGCTCTCCCGCACCGGCAGCAACGCCGAGTTCCTGGCGACGTTGTCGAAGCAGGAAGTGTAGGGGCGAGAGTTCACAGTTAGTAGTTCACAGTAGACAGTTCCAAGACGCGAGCGACGGATCTACGCGCAAGCCAATGCGACTCGTTGTTGTTAGTGATACACACGGAAACGTGATAGATCCCCCGGCGGGGGATCTCTTGGTTCATTGCGGCGATCTGACCGGCCGCGGGACTCCGAGCGAGCTGGAGGGTGTGGAGCGCGAGTTCCGGCGCATCGAAGGACGCTTCACGCACGGTATCTTGTTCGTCGCCGGCAACCACGATTTTCTGTTCGAGCAAGACCCCGCACGCGCGCGATCGATCGTTGGTACGGGGACGTATCTCAACGAGAGCGCGGCCACGATCGGCGGCGTCACATTCTGGGGATCACCGTGGACGCCGCAGTTCTTCGAGTGGGCGTTCATGGCCGAGGACGAACAGCTGGCCGCGCGGTGGGATCTCATTCCGCGCGATACCGACGTACTGATCACACACGGCCCTCCGTACGGCGTCCTCGACAAGACGTACCGAGGCGCGCTCGCGGGGAGCCCGACGCTGCG
>JANXYW010000005.1 GCA_025355835.1 Chloroflexota bacterium | reverse complement strand
CAAGGTCCAGGATCACGGACGGATCAGCGTGCGAGGCCGCACGTATCGTGTCGGACGCGCCTTCATCGGCGAGCCCGTCGGTGTGCGTCCGACGGTAGAAGACGGCGTCTGGGATGTCTACTACTGCGCGCACCGGATCACGCAGATCGACTGCGAGCGCCGCTACTATGATTACTCGCATCGCCGTCCAGCATGTCCTCGTACACCTGTCCACCATGTCCCCTGTCTGTACAGTCGTGGAGAGGGGTGGCCGAAGGCCGGGGTGAGGTGCTCGTGCACCCCGGCTACTGCTCGGTCCGCATCCGCACGCCCGCGCTGATCATCACACACAGCGAAGGACCGGCGATCAGAAGGGACACCCACCCGAGAAAGCCACTCGCTACGACGGAAATGACGATTCCTCCGAGCCCCGCCCACAAAACGGGTCTGGCTCCGATCCAGAGCGATACGGCGCGAGCAACGAGGTACGTGCCGCCCCACGGAACCATCAGCCACGCCGCGCCAAGTCCGCCGAAGTAGCCAAGCGCGAGCGCGTAGCGTGGACCCCACGTCAGGTCGCGCGTGACAAGGATGGCGGCGGGTGTGCCGCACACAAACAGAAGAAGCAGCAGAAAGATTGGCCAAAAGAGCGCAAGCATATCGAGCGAAGGCCAGTTCCGTCCGCTTGGCGCGGCGGCCGATCGCCCCATATGCCGGTCGAATTGCCGCGGCGGAGGCGCGTCCTTCTCATCCATCATCGAAGTCTACGCAACCCTGTGCGAAACCGGACATCTCGTGCCTGGCTTGTATGCGCGGAGTGAATTGAGAGCGTGGCGGGGCGGACACATAGGTCCTACTACTCCAGCCCAGCATCCGCGCGCAGCGCCGCTGCCTTGTCCGTGTGCTCCCACGGCGCATCGATGTCGTCGCGGCCGAAGTGGCCGTACGCCGCCGTCGCGCGGTAGATCGGACGGCGCAACCGCAGGTCGCGGATAATCGCCGACGGTCGCAAGTCGAAGTGCTCGTCGATCAGCGACTGGATGCGTGCGTCGTCGATCTTCCCCGTGCCGAACGTCTCGACGGAGACCGATGTCGGGTTCGCGACGCCGATCGCGTACGAAAGCTGGATCTCGATGCGATCCGCGAGGCCCGCAGCGACGATGTTCTTCGCCACATAGCGCGCCGCATAGGCCGCCGAGCGGTCGACCTTTGTCGGATCCTTGCCGCTGAACGCGCCGCCGCCGTGCCGTGCGATGCCGCCGTAGGTATCGACGATGATCTTGCGGCCGGTGAGGCCCGCATCGCCCATCGGCCCGCCAATGACGAAGCGGCCGGTCGGGTTGATCAGCGCTCGCGGCGCGTCCTTCACCAACTCTGCAGGAAGAATCGGCTTGATCACTTGCTCCAGGATGTCGTTCTGCAGCGCCTCGCGCGAGATATCTTCGTCGTGCTGGGTCGAGATCACGACGGTGTCGATGCGCTTCGGCTTGCCCTTGTCGTACTCGACCGTCACCTGCGACTTGCCGTCCGGCCGCAGGTAGCTGAGTCCGCCGCTCTTGCGCACGTAGCTGAGCTGGCGGCAGAGGCGGTGCGCCAGCGCGATGGTCAGCGGCATGAACTCCGGCGTCTCGTTGCACGCGAAGCCCACCATCATGCCCTGGTCGCCGGCGCCGGTGTCGAGGTCGTCTTTCATCGACGCGCCTTCTTTGGCCTCGAGCGCCTTGTTCACACCCATCGCGATGTCGCCAGACTGCTCCTTGAGCGAGACGATGACGCCGCAGGTCTCCCAGTCGAAACCGTAGTGCTGGTTGTTGTAGCCGATCTCGCGAATCGTCTCGCGCACGATCGTCGGGATGTCGACGTACGTCGTCGTCGTGATCTCGCCGATCACGAGCACGAGCCCCGTCGTGCACGCCGTCTCACACGCGACGCGCCCCATCGGGTCGTCCTTCAGGATCGCATCCAGCACCGCATCGCTGATCTGGTCGCACATCTTGTCGGGATGTCCCTCGGTTACCGACTCGGATGTCAGGAAGAGCGACGGGGCGCTCATGAACGTCGTTGTCATTGGTCCTCCGCTGTCACTGCGTTGCGCGATTCATCCTCGGCCGCTGTAGGGGCGCAACCTGTTGCGCCCGCTGCGGGCACGGCGCGCCGTGCCCCTACGACGCTGCTACGTTCCCGATTCCCACGACGTCAGGTACTTGTGCTGCTCGTCCGTCAGCGTGTCGATGTGCATGCCCATCGCTTGCAACTTCAGCCGCGCGATCTCGGCGTCGATGTCGTGGGGCACAGGGTAGACGCCGATCTCGAGCTTCTTTTCGTTG
>JANXYW010000452.1 GCA_025355835.1 Chloroflexota bacterium | reverse complement strand
GCAACGGCTACGACCGGGACGAGTAGCGACAGTACACCGGCAACCAGAGAGAGCGCGGAAGTTGCGAGCGCCCGCCGGACCGTCGTGAACACCACCCGCGAGCTGCATCCCGAACGCGCGACGCCGCGGGCTGAATGCCCGCGCTCCGTGACGTATAGGCGGTGACGTTGGCCCCGTTAGAGGCCGAATCGAGGGTTCGCTGACGGCGAGCTGAACTCGGGGTGGAACCACGGAGCGCGTCTCCCGTCCCTGTGCGGATGGTGACGCGTTTTTTGTTGCCCGAGGCACGACCGACCACAGCCAAGGGCGGCTGTACCACAGACGGAGGAAGCCGATGGCCCTGGATCAGTTGAGCAAAGACGATCGCCTGTACCGCATGCGGCACTCTGCCGCGCACATCATGGCTGAGGCCGTGCTGGAGATGTTTCCCGAAGCGAAGTTCGCTATCGGGCCGCCGATCGACAACGGCTTTTACTACGACTTCGAGCTGGCGCGCCCGCTAACGCCGGAGGATCTGCCGGACATCGAGGCGCGCATGCGAAAGCGCATCGCGTCCGACATCGGCTTCGAGCACAGCACGATGACGAAAGCCGAAGCGCTACAGCAGTTCGCCGGGCAGCCGTTCAAGATCGAGTTGATCGAAGGCATCGCGGACGAGGACGTCTCGCTGTACAAGCAGGGCACGTTCCTCGATCTCTGTGAAGGCCCGCACGTCGAACGGACGACGGAGGTGCCGCCCTTCAAGCTGACCAGCGTCGCGGGTGCGTACTGGCGCGGCGACGAGAAGCGCCCAATGTTGCAGCGCATCTATGGCGTCATGTTCGAGACGCAGGCGGAGCTCGACGACTATCTCGAGCGCATGGAAGAGGCGGCGAAGCGCGATCACCGCAAGCTTGGGCGCGAGCTGGAGATCTACATGACGAGCGACCTCGTCGGTTCGGGGTTGCCGCTGCTGCTTCCCAAGGGCGCCACGATCCGGCGGCTGCTCGAGGAGTACATGCTTACGCAGGAGCGGGAGTCGGGCTATCAGCACGTGTACACACCGGACCTGGGTAAGGTCGAGTTGTACAAGACCAGCGGCCACTGGGAGCACTATCAGGACAGCATGTATCCGCCGATGCAGCTCGAGCACGAGGAGCTGGTGCTGACGCCGATGAACTGCCCGCACCACGTGCTGATCTACCAGAACAAGCAGCACAGCTACCGCGAACTGCCGATTCGCATCGCCGAATTTGGCACGATGTACCGCTACGAGAAGTCGGGCGTCGTCGGGGGGCTCAGCCGCGTGCGCGCGATCAACCTCAACGACGCGCACATTTTCTGCACCGCCGATCAGATCAAGTCGGAGTTCGCGGGCGTGATGCGCCTGGTCGAGCGCGCGTATGCGACGCTAGGCATCACGGACTACTCGTACCGCCTCTCGTTGGGTGATCGGTCGAACACCGAAAAATACGTGCAGAACGACGCGATGTGGGACCTCGGCGAGCGCGTCCTCCGCGAGGCGATGCAGGAGTTGAACCTGCCGTTCTACGAAGCGCCCAACGAGGCCGCGTTCTACGGCCCCAAGCTCGACATCCAGGTCCGCGACGTGCTCGGCCGCGAAGAGACGATGTCCACCATCCAGGTGGACTTCCATCTGCCGAACCAGTTTGATCTCGCGTACATCGGCGAAGACGGTGAGAAGCACCGGCCGGTGATCCTCCACCGCGGCGTCATCGGCGCGACCGAGCGGATGATGGCGTACCTGATCGAGCTGTACGCGGGTGCCTTTCCGACGTGGCTCGCCCCCGTGCAGGCGATGGTGATCCCGATCGCTGATCGCCACGCCGACTATGCACACGAGGTGATGGCGAACTTGCGTGCGGCCGGCCTTCGCGCCGAGGTTGATGCTCGCAGCGAGCGAATGAACTCGAAGATCCGCGACGCACAGTTGCAGAAGATCCCGTACATGCTCGTCGTCGGCGATCGCGAGGCCGAAGCGCAGGCCGTCGCCGTGCGGACGCGCGCCGGCGAAGACCTCAAGTCGATGCCGGTGTTCCAGTTCATCGATCGCCTGAAGGACGAGATCGCAACGGCGATGGAGCCGGAGGAAGCGGGACCGGATCTTGGTCATTAGAGGTTGGATGTTGGAAGTTGGAGGAAGGCCGGCGTGAGCGGGCGCGCTATCGGTGGCGGGCGGATCTCGCGATCGTTGCGGCCGGCGCGGCTGGCGGGGCGCGCCGTCGTGCGCTGGGCAGGCACGTACGCGTCGTGGGGCGATCGCCGCACGCGGAAGCGCGAGCAGTTCGTGATGCGCA
>JANXYW010000424.1 GCA_025355835.1 Chloroflexota bacterium | reverse complement strand
AGCGGTTCGATCTCGACGCGCGCGACACCGTACTGGCCGTGGCCACCGGTCTGCCGCACGAATCGGCCTTCCGCTTTCGCGGATGTCTTGATCGCTTCTTTGTACGCGACTTCCGGCTTGCCGACGTTCGCTTCGACGCGGAATTCGCGCTTCATGCGGTCGACGATGACGTCGAGGTGCAGCTCGCCCATGCCCGAGATGATGGTCTGGCCCGTCTCCTGGTCGTAGCGCATGCGGAAGCTCGGGTCTTCCTCGGCCAGCTTGGCCAGCGCCTCGCCCATGCGGTCCTGGTCGTCCTTCGTCTTCGGTTCGACGGCGATGTGGATAACGGGATCCGGGAACGTGATCGACTCGAGCAGAATCGGTCGCGAAGCATCGCACAACGTATCGCCGGTGGTCGTGAGCTTCAGGCCCATCGCCGCGATGCCGCCCGCCGCGACCTCGGTGATGTCTTCGCGCTTGTCGGCGTGCATCTGCATGATGCGGCTGACGCGCTCGGTCTTCTCGCGCGTCGCGTTGTACACGCTGGAACCGGCCGTGAGCTTGCCGGAGTACACCCGAAAGTACGCCAGCCGCCCCATGTGCGGGTCGGTGACGATCTTGAAGGCAAGCGCCGAGAATGGTTCTTCGTCGGTCGGCTTGCGCAGCTCTTCTTCTTGCGTCTTCGGATTGATGCCGGTGAGCGGCGGCACATCGTCCGGCGACGGCAGGTATTCGACAACGGCATCGAGGAGAATCTGCACGCCTTTGTTCTTCAGCGCGCTGCCACACAACACCGGCGTCGCCGTCACGCCAGCAGCGCCACGGTTCGCCATCAGCGTCACGCGGCGCAGCGCCGCCATGATCTCGTGCGAAACGAGCGTATGCCCTTCGATGAGGCTGATCGCCGTCTGCTCATCGACATCGCCGATGGAGTAGATCATCTTCTCGTGCCACTCTTTGGCTTCCGCTTCGTACTTCGCGGGAATCGGGCCTTCCATCGGCGCGTCATCGCGGTTGCCCGTGAACGTCCACGCCTTCATCTCCACCAGGTCGATGACGCCCTCGAAGTCGGCTTCGGCGCCCATCGGGATCTGGATCGGGATCGGCTTCGCGCCCAGCCGGTCGACGATCATGTCGACCGTGCGCCAGAAGCTCGCGCCCATGCGGTCCATCTTGTTGACGAAGCAGATGCGCGGGACGCTGTACTTGTCCGCCTGACGCCACACTGTCTCCGATTGCGGCTCGACGCCGGCGACCGCATCGAACACAACGACGCCGCCATCGAGTACGCGCAGACTGCGCTCCACTTCGACCGTGAAGTCGACGTGACCCGGCGTGTCGATGATGTTGATCTGGTGGTTCTTCCACTCGGCCGTCGTCGCAGCCGCCGTAATCGTGATGCCGCGCTCGCGCTCCTGCTCCATCCAGTCCATGACCGCCGTGCCCTCATGGACTTCGCCGATCTTGTACGTGCGGCCGGTGTAGAACAGAACGCGCTCGGTCACCGTCGTCTTACCCGCATCAATGTGGGCAATGATTCCGATGTTCCGGATGCGCTCGATTGGTATCGTTCTCGCCATAGTTCCTACGCTGCGCCGGTTCTCACCGGCAAAGTTCACCGCCGGTGACCATCGGTCCCCGGCGGTTCTGGTCCGCCCGAAAGCGGAATGACTTCTCTGCTACCACCGATAATGGACGAAGGCGCGGTTCGCCTCGGCCATACGGTGCGTGTCGTCCTTCTTCTTAATCGTCGCGCCCTGGCCGCTCGCCGCATCCATCAGCTCCGCCGCAAGACGCTCGGCCATCGACCGTCCGCCACGCGAACGCGCCGACTTCAGCAGCCAGCGAATCGCCAGCGCCATGCGGCGCTCGGCGCGAATGTCGACCGGCACCTGGTACGTCGCGCCGCCGACGCGCCGCGGCTTCACTTCGATCGTCGGCGTCGAGTTGCGCAGCGCCATCTCGAACGTGTCCACGGGATTCTTGCGCGTCTGCGCTTCCACGCGGTCCAGCGCCGCATAGACGATGCGCTCGGCTGTACTCTTCTTGCCGCGCTCCATCACCTTGTTCACGAACATCGTGATCGTACGGTTCCCGTACTTGCCGTCGGGAAGAATCTCTCGCTTGACGATCTTTGCGCGTCGCGGCATTGCTAACTCTCCGACCCTTTAGGTCTTGCGTGTCCCGTACTTGCTGCGGCCGCGCTTGCGATTCGCCACACCCTGCGCATCGAGCGCGCCGCGGATGATGTGGTACCGCACGCCCGGCAGATCCTTCACACGACCACCGCGAATCAACACCACCGAGTGCTCCTGCAGCGAGTGACCCTCGCCGGGGATGTACGCGGTCACTTCGATGCCGTTCGTCAGCCGTACGCGCGCGATCTTGCGCAACGCCGAGTTCGGCTTCTTCGGCGTCATCGTGCGCACCTGGGTACAGACGCCGCGCTTCTGCGGCGAACCCTTACCGCGCACGGTGCGGTTCTTCAACGAATTGAAGGTGAACCGCAATGCGGGCGCCTTCGTCTTCTTGATGGCCTTTTTCCGGCCCTTGCGCACAAGCTGACTAATCGTGGGCACGATTCACCCTGCGTTTCTGCTACGTAACCAAATGGCCATTGGCGTCAGGCACGCCCGTGGAGGGCGCACGAAAGGCCGGCAGCCTTATTACTGAGCCAGTCCGGCGTAGCCACCACGCCCGCGAGGGCCTGTGACCACTATGTGCCGGCCGTTGTCACTTTGGGGTCTTCCGACCTGTAGGTGAGTCTGGCGTCATGATGCCTCTCGCAAGCGCGAGAGACAACACCGAATACTAACCGCGCCCCCCAAATACGTCAAGGAATCTGAGGCCGACGACTACGCCAACCGGGTCGCGCTGATGAGGCCGGTCTCGAAGCTCATAGCGAAAGAGCCACCGTTTTCATCGATGGCCGCACCGATCGACTCGAACAAACGCTCTCTGACGGCAGAGTCAAGGGCGGCATGGTCGCTGCG
>JANXYW010000298.1 GCA_025355835.1 Chloroflexota bacterium | reverse complement strand
CCAAACCGCGCAAGGACGGCGCGTTGCACTTTCCGCTGCAGGACGGCGAGCAGGTGATCATGATCTGCCGCAAGCACTGGTTCTACCTCTGGCCGCGCACGGCGATCATCGCACTCGTCGCGATCATTCCCGTCGTCGTCGCAGCCGTACTCCTCTCGAAGACCACGGGCCTTAGCGGCACGGGCGGCAAGGTGTTTGCGATCGTTTCGCTGGTCTACATTGCGTACTGGGCAATTCGCGCGTTTCTCAACTACTACCGCTACCACAACGACATCTGGGTCATCACCAACCAGCGCCTCATCGATAGCACGAAGACCAATCCCTTCAGCCTCAAGATCTCGACGGCGGACCTCGTGAACGTGCAGGATATGACCGTCGACCGCAGCGGCGTCTTCCGCACGATGTTCAATTTCGGCGACGTCGTCTGCCAGACCGCGGCCGACATCCAGGAGTTCCGCATGGCCGGCATCCCCAACCCGCAGGAAGTCCAACTCCTCGTCGACAAAGAGCGCGACCGCGAACGCATGCGCGGCCGCTAAGCCGCGTCAGGGGCGCACAGCCGCTCTGAACGTGGAAGTTGTAGCGTGGACTTCAGTCCGCGCAGTGCGCCGTCACGATGATCGCGCGGACTGAAGTCCACGCTACGTTCAAGAAACCAACAATCGGTGTAATCTGTGAAATCTGTGGATTCCCCAAAAGACCGGAGGTACGCACTGTGAAGAACCTGCGCGGCGCAACTGCCATCGTCACCGGCGCATCACGTGGCATCGGGCCATACATCGCGAGGACGCTCGCCGCACACGGCGTGAATCTCGTGCTCGCCGCGCGTTCCGCGGAGAAGCTCGAGGAGACGCGCCGCTCGTGCGAAGCGATCGGCGTCAAGGCGATCGCCGTCGCGACGGACGTCACGTCGATGGACGATCTGCGTCAGCTCGTTGCGGCGGCTGAGCGCGAGTTCGGCGCGATCGACATCCTCGTCAACAACGCCGGCATCGAGACGACGGGCGCGCTCGAAAGCCTAACCTTCGAGCAGATCGATCAGCTGCTCACGACGAATCTCCACGCGCCGATCTGGCTGTCGAAGATGGTGCTGCCGGGAATGGTCGCGCGGAAGCGCGGCGCGATCGTGCACGTGTCGTCCATGGCCGGGAAGACAGCCGCGCCGTACAACTCCACCTACTCGGCCAGCAAGTACGGCCTCAACGGCTTCTGCGAGTCCGTGAACATCGAACTGGACGGCACCGGCGTACACATGGCTGCCGTGTGCCCGGGGTTCGTCAGCGAAGCGGGCATGTGGAAGGATCGCGGCGGCACCGCGCCGAAGATGATGCGCGAAGTGTCGCCGCAGAAAGTTGCCGACGGCGTGCTGAAGGCAGTCCTCGGCGCGCAAGAGGTGCTCGTCATGCCGATGCCGATTCGGCCGCTGCTCGCGTTGGCGCAGCTTGCCCCAGGCGTGCAGCGTGCGATCGTCAGGCGGATGGGCATCGTGCAAGCGATGCGGGACGCGCCTGCGCCAACCGAGCGCGAGACGGCTGATACGGCGCGACACGACTGAGAGGCGCGTTCGAGCCGTACGACGCGGGCTGAACGTCCGCGCCATTGGGACAGCTCGGTGACCGACGGGGCGGCATGTGGGCGCGCAACGCTACGGCAGGCTCGTCCGCAGGCCGATACTCAAACTGATGGATGATTTCCGCGCGCAACTCAGCCAGGCCGTCGACGCGATGCTGACGAAGAACATTGAGCCCGTGTTTCTCGTGGTCGATCTGATCGGCGTCGAGTACATGAAGCGGCAGCATGGGGTCGAGGGTCTCGACAAGTTTCGCGACGCGGCCTGCGGAACCATCGAAGGCGCCTCGCAGGGTGGCGCCGCACTCGCGTACGGCGAAGGACGCATCGTCGGCATCCTGCCGGGCCACAGCCGACTCAAGACGTTCGCCATCATCGAGAAGCTGCGCCGGGCGCTGCCGATGCTCGCGCAATCGTTCGACTGCATCCTCCAGCCCGACTTCGATGTGCTGGAGTACGAAGAGGGAACGGGCATCGCCGGCGTCATGGCGCAGCTTGTGACGCGCCCGCTGATGCCCATGCGCGACGCCGCCTGACCGGCTGCGAAAAGCGCACTCCGCAACCATTGCCTCGAACAGCAACGATCACCGACAATCGCACGGCGGCCTGATATGCGAGCGCAGAGGGAGCCGTTCGGCGCGGCCACAACGGGCCGTCTGGCTACTTGACCGAAGACTCCCATCGATCACACAATTGCCGAAGTTAAGCGCTCGCTAAGCTAAGAGCAGGAGGTCGCCCAATGGCCGACACAATGACGATTCCCGCGAACCTTGCCGCGAAGGCAAAAGAAAAGGGCTGGCCCGACGATCTGGTGGAACAGGCGCTCGCTTCGGGCGCAGGCGCAGACCAGATCATCGGCTATATGGATCAAGGCGTCACGGCCGACCAGGCGCGCGGCTTTCTCGCCGCGCAAGCCGGTGGCGGGCCGGAGCTTTCCGACGAACTCAAGGCCGCCGCGGATCTCGCGCAGTGGCCATACGAGCTGCTGCAACAGGCACTGGCCGCCGGCGCCGCCGCGAGCGACTTGATGAACTTCATGAGCATGGGCGTCACCGCCGACCAGGCGCGCGAGTTCATGGCGCAGGGCGGCCCACCGCAGCTCGATCTGAGCTGGATGCAGGTGCCGACAGAGTGGAACACCCGCGCCCGTCCGACAAAGCACGGCCTCACGCTCGAAGCGATCAACATCGGCAAGTACGGCGAGATCCCCGATGTGTGGCCGTACCACACCGAGATGCCGCGCGGCGCCATACCGATCCCCGGCGTCGAGTCGATGGGTTACTCGATCTTCGAGAAGCAGGAAGTGTGGGCCGACAACTGCGCCGCCTTGTACGAAGAAGCGATCCAGCGGCGCTGGCGTCCGGCCACCGACGTGCCGTGGGCGACGATCGAGCCACTGCCCGATGATGTCGAGCGCGCGATCTGCCAGATCTGCACGCACATCTCCGAGAAGGAGCAGCTGGAAGCCGACGTGCTCGGCCGCTGGGAGCCGGACATCTCCTACGGCTACCACGAAGTGAAGCTCTACCTCGCAACGACGATCTTCGAGAACGCGCGCGCCGTCGAGGTGTTCCGCAAACGTGCGCTCTCCAATGGCGGCGGGCTGGGCATCCAGTCACCCGGCTGGGGCTTCCGCTCCATCGTCGACGCACGCAACTTCACCGAGATGCTGACGATTCAGATGGTGCTGCAGGACAGCCTGACGCTGGCGCAGTACCAGTACCTGGAAAAGTACGCCAAAAACCCGGCCGAGCAGTACATCGCCGCGCACGCCATGCAGGACAAGGCGCGTCACGTGGCGTACGCCATCAGCCACATCAAGTACGTGATGATGCACCGTGCCGACCGCCGCGACGAGATCATGCGCTACCTGGACAAGGGCGAGGGCATGATGCTGCAGGACGACAAGAGGGACCCCGCGACCAAAGCGGCGTTCGCCATCTACTTCGGAGGCGGCAAGGCCAACATCAACGAAGGCCTCCAGATCTACAACCAGATGCGCAGGCGCGCAGTGGAGCAGTACCTTGCGCGGCTGAAGTGGGCTACGATTGAGCGCGCAGACCGATTGGATCCGGGCCTGAAGAAGTACATCAAGGACTAGCAGGGCGGGCAACGCGTCCGCGCAACGAGCACGGCGAGGCCATAGGCCCGCCGCAGGAGAAGCAACATGCCATCATTTCCGTCCGTAGACTGGTTCGACGCCATCAAGGACATCGTCAACAAGGATCCCGACTACCGCGCCCTCGGCACGGTTGACTGCATCGTCGGCGTCAAAGTCGGCAGCAAGATCTTCGAGCTGACGTTCGACGCGTTCGAGTGCACCACGGTGCGCGAGGCCGCCGAGACGGACCTGCGTGACATGGACTTCTGGCTCGAGCAGCCGTACGACAAGTGGGTCGAGATGATCGAGAACATCAAGAAGCACGGCAAGGCCGACCTGTCGCACACGCTCAACACCATCGACCTGAGCATGCCCGAAGGCCTCGCGCGCGCCCACGACGGCTACCGCCGCGACGCCTTCTACCGCTTCAACCAGTCGATCCAGGACTTCTTCAACGCCGCCGCAAAGATCGACACGAAGTTCCTCGCCGAAGCCGCCGTCGCCTAGCCGCGACTCGCGCTGATACGCCCTGCTAGTGTTGTGCCCCTAGCGCTTCTTAGCGTGGCGGTTCGCCGGGAGGGCCTCGCACGCGGCGGAGTGCGTCAGACGAGGCGCTGTACCGCGTCTGTCCAGGCGCGGCCGATGGAGTCTTCCAATTCGGCATCCGTCCGTGCGCGATTCGCGCTACGTTGTAATCGGCAATAGCGCCGCCGGATCCGGTGGCGTGCGCGAGAAGGAGGATCCGTGCGGCTCCACCCATTCCACCATCCGGACACGATTCGCGAGATGATCGCGACCCACCACGACGCCACGAAGACCGTCGTCCATCCCGGCGAGATCGTCCAATCGCAGCGCGATGCGCAGAGCGGGTTTGCGCGCTTCAACGGCTTCCTGGCCGACCATATCGTCGGCCTGGCTGGCACCATGGTCTTCTTCTACGTGCTCTCGATCCTGCTGTTCGTGTGGCCGCTGTACGAGACCTACATCGCCGGCGCGGGCGCCTTCGACCCCTACCCGTACGCATTCCTCTTCTTCATCCTCGGTGGCATCATGCAGTCACTCTTCGTGCCGACGGTCATGGTCAGCCAGAATCGCGCCGCGGAACGGGCCGCGATCAAAGAGGAGGCCGACCACCAGTCGCAGACGCGGCTCTACGACGTGAACGACGAGCAGCTCGCCCTACTGAAAGAGCTCAAGCAGCTCATCGCCCAGTTGAAGGTCACGCCGGGCGAGCGCCAGGCATGAAGCAGGACACGCAGCCAGCGGAAGACGGCTTCAAGCACATCATCGAGTTCTGGTTGGAGCGGGCGGATACCGTGGTCTACATGCTGATCGCGGTGTTGTTCCTGGCGGCGGCCGGCGCGATGGGCGTCTACTCGGTGGTCACGTTCTTCCAGCACATCACGGACGACTTCCCGCTCGACATGATCACGTTGATCAACGATCTTCTGCTGGTGTTGATCATCCTGGAGGTTCTCGGCACCGTGCGGAGCTACCTCACCACGGGCACGACCTCCCTGACGCCCTTCCTGTACATCGGCATCATCTCAGCGACCCGGCGTATCCTGGCCATCGGTGCCGCGACGACGCTGGGACACGCGACGACAGAGACTGCCTTCCGCAACCAGATGATCGACCTTGGCGCCAACGCGGGCGTCGTACTGGCGCTCGCCATCGCGCTATTTCTGTTCACGCGCCGCGTGGGTTCCGACGGCGCCGTCCGCGAGCGCTGGTCGTAGCGCGACTCCCAAAACAGCGTGGCGATGCGCTCGGCGCGCGCCGATTCTTCAGCGCCCTGCTAGCCGCGACTCGCGCTGATACGCACTTCTAGAGCCAAGGCGATCATCGCCGGGGCTCGATGCGTCCGGCCCTCGGTCTTCAGACCTGTGCGCCTCGCCGCAACGAACACGTGCTCGGGTATCGCTACCGAACCCTGTCAGTCTCTCGTCCGTGGCTCGGGTCTCCGTGGTTCCGTTCCCGTTCTCGCGTGCTACGATCACGCCGTTATGCCCCACGCCGAACGCGACCTCGCCCGCCGCGGGCTCGCCGTCAACCAGGCAAACCTTGCGCTTGGGCACGAAAGCTTCGTCGCCGACGGCGCGACGTTCGTGCGCGACGCGGAGTATCCGCGCGTCTACGACGCGAACCACGTCGCCGACATCACTGCATCGACGCCCGACGAGATCTCGCGGTTGCTGGCGAGCGTCGAGACGGAGTTCGCGCACTGCGCGCATCGCCGATACCACACCGACTTCACGACGCCCCCAACGTTCGAAGCGCGCCTGCAGCTGGACGGCTATGCGCTCGATCACTCGCTGGTCATGCTGGTGGAGGGCGAATTGCGCGGCGCAGCGAAGCCATGCGACATCCGGCCGGTGGATAGCGACGCCGCGCGCGACGCGTTCTTTGCCCTGAACAAACACGATTGGCAAGAGTACGCCGCCCGCCTCGGCAAGGGCGAAGACGCCGGGACAGGAGTCGATCTCGCGCGTTCTCAAGTCGCCAAGTCGCCGCCGGTGCGATACTGGCTGGCGTACGCCGACGGCGAAGCGCGCGGCTACTTCAACTCGTGGGAAGGGGTCGATGGTGTCGGACAGGTCGAGAACCTCTTCGTGCAGGCGGAGTACCGCCACCGCGGCCTCGCGACGGCGCTGATCCACCACTGCGTCGCCGATGCGCGCGCCCACGGCGCCGGCCCCATCGTCATCGTCGCCGACGCCTCCGACACGCCGAAGCAGATGTACGCCGCCATGGGCTTTCGCCCCGTCGCGATCAAGCGCGAATATCTGAAGATGGTTGGGTAGTCGGATAGTCCACGTAGCGCGGGCTTTTCAGCCCGCGCGGTCGTCGGCAAGGCAATCGGTAGCGCACGAGCACCACACCTCCGGCCTGTCTCCTCAGGCGACTTTGCGATCGGCCACCTCCTCTCCACGATGTGGAGAGGACAGCAATTCGAAGAGATAGCGTGCAGCACGGGCGCCCCCGCCCGTGACGTACTACGCATTCCGCCCCATCACGCGCACAACGATCGTCCGCCCTCCTCTCCGCCGGGCGGAGAGGACCAGTGCGATCACAGAGTCGCCGCAGGAGACAGCACGGAGGTGAGGTCCCGCGTCGCTACACTGCGCGCATGAACGAGCATCTCACGCGCGAGTACTCGCAGCGGCTCG
>JANXYW010000290.1 GCA_025355835.1 Chloroflexota bacterium | reverse complement strand
GGGCAGTCTCAAAGTCGTGATGACTGGCTCAGCTTCGGACAAGCTCGACTGGCAGACGCATATCCGCAGCAAGCAACGCCGCGAGGCTTTAGCTCAGCGATTCCGCAACCCGAGCGACCCGTTCAAGATCGTCATCGTCCGCGACATGTGGCTCACCGGCTTCGACGCGCCGAGCCTGCACACGATGTACATCGACAAGCCCATGCGCGGCCACGGCCTCATGCAGGCGATCGCGCGCGTCAACCGCGTCTTCCGCGACAAGCCCGGCGGCCTCGTAGTCGACTACCTCGGCATCGCGGACGAGCTCCGCAAAGCACTCATCACCTACACCGAGAGCGGCGGCACCGGCGAGACAGCCATCGATCAGGCCGAAGCCGTCGCGCTGATGCTCGAGAAGTACGAAATCTGTCGAGACCTCTTCCATGGGTTCGACTGGTCGGCATGGATCACCGGTTCGGCGCAAGATCGCGTGTCGTTGCTCCCGCAGGCGCAGGAGCACATCCTCGCCCAGGACCACGGTAAGGCGCGCCTGCTTGCAGCAGTGACAGATCTCTCTCAGGCGTTTGCGCTATCGGTGCCCAACGACGAGACGTTCCGCATCCGCGACGACATCGGCTTCTTCCAGTCGGTGCGCGCCGTGCTCGCGAAGAGCACCGCCGACGATCGCAAGAGCGACGACGATCTGGATCACGCCATCCGCCAGATCATCTCGAAGGCAGTGTCCTCCGACGAGATCATCGACATCTTCGCCGCCGCCGGCCTCAAGAAGCCCGACATCTCCATCCTCTCCGACGAATTCCTCGCTGAAGTGCAGGGAATGCCTCATCGCAATCTCGCCGTCGAGTTACTGGAGAAGCTTTTGAAAGGCGAGATCAAGACCCGCTCCAGGCGAAACGTCGTGCAGGCGCGCTCCTTCGCGGACCTACTCGAACAGTCGCTCCGCCGCTACCAGAATCGCGCGATCGAAACCGCGAGAGTGATCGAAGAGCTGATCCAGCTCGCGAAAGACATGCGCCGGGCGGGTGAGCGCGGCGAGCAACTCGGCCTCAACGACGATGAGGTCGCCTTCTACGACGCCCTCGACACCAACGACAGTGCCGTCAAGGTCCTCGGCGACGAAAACCTGCGCACCATCGCCCGCGAACTCGTCGCTACGGTCCGCAACAACGTCACCATCGACTGGACGATGCGCGAGAACGTACGCGCCCAACTGCGCGTCCTCGTAAAGCGCATCCTCCGCAAATGGGGCTACCCGCCAGACAAGCAAGATGCGGCAACGCAAACCGTCCTCGAGCAGGCCGAAGTGCTGTCTGAGGCTTGGGCAGGCGAGTGAGTCGGAGGCTGCCCGAGCCATCGCCATCAACTCATGGTGTGCGTCGCTCCTCTCCTGTCCCGTGACCCTGTCTTGACCGCGCAGCGCAATGGTGTGAAGCTGCCACTCCACGCGGCTCAACGCCGGATCTTGATTCAATCAGAGGAGAAATCTCACCATGTACTCGCAACGCGTAACTGTCCACCCCCGTCCAGACAAGATCGCGGAGGCGCGCGCAATTCTCCTCGCACGCGTGAAGACCACGCAGGCGTCAGGCCAGCGGGTCGCGCTCGGCGAGCTGGTCGTTGGCAGACACGCGCCCGAATTCCAGGTCACCCTCCTGTTCGACGACCTCGCGGCGTTCGAGGCGCAGCGAAAGCGGAACCAGGCGGACGCGAGTTTCCGCACGTTCGGCACCAAGCTCGCCGCTACGCTGCGCAAGCCTGTCGGCGTCGATCTGTTCGAGATCCACGTGGCCATGCCGGGAACGGAATCCGCCGCCAAGGGTGGGCGAGCACGCAAGAAGTAGGCCGCACGCCACGCGTCACGACGTGGTGTCGTGTGCGTTCCGTGAATAGCGTCCCAAGGGCGGCCACGCAGGCCGCCCTTCTCCGTGTGGACGACGAAGTCATCGTGCTACCCGTCACGGGCCCGCGTGCGAGACGGTCACGTCCGGGAGGTTGCGGTCTCGCAAGTAGGAGGCGAAGCGGAAGTCTCCCTTCACGTACTCGAAGAGGAATGCAACGCCGTAGCCGCCCACCAACT
>JANXYW010000219.1 GCA_025355835.1 Chloroflexota bacterium | reverse complement strand
CCGGCGACGAGGCCGTGCTTCTTCACGCCCGCATCATCGAGCAGCGCGATCTCGGTCACCTTCAGCGCATTGCGCAGCTTCGCCTCGTTCACGTCGAGGTCGCCGCGGATCGCAACGAACACGGGGCGGCCGGCGGCCTCGTAGAACACCGCTTTCAGCGTGCGTGATTGAGGGATCTTGAGGAATCGCACGAGGTCGTCGATCGTCTTCTGATCCGGAGTCGAAACTTCCTCGAGGGGCAACGCGTCCTCCGGCGGAAGTTCGGCCTTTTTGTGGTCCGCTTTCTCGGCGTTCGCCGCGTACTCGCAGTGCGGGCAGAGCAGCACCGTGTCCTCGCCAAGCTCGAAGAGGAAGATGAACTCCTCGCTCTCCTTCCCGCCAATCGCGCCCGAGTCGGCGAGCACCGGAATCACCGGCACGCCGCAGCGCTCGAAGATGCGGACGTACGCGTCGCGCGCCGCCTGGTACGAAGCATCGAGCCCGTCCCAGTCCGCGTCGAACGAGTACGCGTCCTTCATCGTGAACTCGCGTACGCGCATCAGGCCGCCGCGCGGCCTCGCCTCGTCGCGGGCTTTCGTCTGGATCTGGTAGACCATCAGTGGCATGTCGCGATAGCTCTGCACCTGCCGCTTGAACAGATCGACGACGACTTCCTCGTGCGTCGGCCCGATGACGTAGTCGCGCTCACGACGATCCTTCAAGTGAAACAGCACGTCGCTCATCGTCTCCGCGCGCCCCGAAGCTTCCCAAAGCTCCGCGGGCTGCAGCGCCGGCATCACGACTTCCTGCCCGTTCGCGCGATCCATCTCCTCGCGAATGATCTGCTCGATCTTCCGCATCACACGCTGCCCGATCGGCAAGTAGCTATAGATGCCCGCCGCCAACTGCTGCACCAGCGCCGCCCGCAACATCAGCTGATGATTTGCCGCCTCAGCCTCCGCTGGCGCGTTCCGCAGCGTCTTCCCAAACATTCCCGACATGCGCATGGCGTGACTCTCTACTAATGTGGAAGGAGCGAGGGGTTCCCCCGCGCGTTCGTTGTTTGTGCGGCGTGCTCGTTGCGGGTCAGCTTATCGGAAGCGATGCGAGCGGGCGACGATATCTACGCCTAGCGTTCAAAACGAATCTCTCGCGCGTCGTGGAAAAGGCTGGCTCGTGGCGAGACGCGCATCTATGCGGCGGGATCGCTGCTTGCCGCCATCGGAGGCTCAGCGGGCGCGCCCAGCGATCGGCCTTGCTGCGCCAGGCGACGCGTGAGGATGGCGAACATTACCAGGCCGAGTACGACGCCGAACCAAAGCGTTGCGATGCGGACGATGAGTGTGCCTGCAGTCGCCGTGCTCTTGCCAAGATGCAGCAGGTTTTCCGATAGCGATGTGATGCCTGTTTCGGCCACGCCGAGCCCACCCGGCGTCAGCAGCACCGCCGCTGCCAGCGTCGCGATGGGCAGGATAAATGCCGATTTGAACAGCGTGTCGAGCGATCCGTCGACGCCGAGGCCGATCAGCGTCAGGTAGAACGCAAGCACCTCGAAGAACCACGAACCGACGCTCAGTCCTGTCATCAGCGCGATGCTGCGCGGCTCCATCACGACGTACGTACTCTCGTAGAACTCCTCAAAGTGCGGCACGAAGCGGCCCGCGAGCGGCAACCTTCCCGCCAGACGTAACAGTGCATGTGACGCTGGGCGGTGTCGCGACACGCCTATCGCAATGACGGATCCGACGCCGAAGATCGCAGCGATCGGCCAATACTCACGCCCGAAGACCGCCAATCCAGCGATAGCGATCACCAGCAAGCCAAGGCCGTCGGTCAGGCGCTCCGCCAGCAGGATCGGCGCCGACTTCGTGACGGGAGTGCCATGCATTTCTTTGAGCAAGTAGCTCTTCAGCCACTCGCCGATCTTTCCCGGCGTCACCGTCATGCCCAATCCGGAGAAGTAGATGAGAAAGCTGTCGATGCGCTTCAGCCCCGTGACTCCGATCTGGCGCAGGTAGTACTCCCACTTCAGGAAGCGCAGCAGGTAGTTGCCAAGCGTTACCAGCAAGATGAGCGGCAGCAATTCCCAGCGGAACGTCTTCAGGCTATCGCCGACGTGGCGGAAGTCGCCGTACGCGAGCAACCCCGCGAACACGACGATGCCGAGCAGCATCGAAATCATCAGCCTAGACCGGAGCTTGGCAATCTTCATCGAAGGAGAGTGTACAAGCCGTCGCTTCCGACCCGCAGTTAGGGTTATCCGCGATGCGCATAGCCTCGGTGGCGCGCCGATGAGGGAGCCGCGATGGGGTGGTGGGCGCGGTCTGCGGTGCGTCGTCGCTGTGGGCCTGCCGCCTTCGTCGTTTGAGCGCGCCGGAGCGGCGTGTTAGATTCAACCATCCCCAGGGTAGCCAAGTGGTTAAGGCAACGGTCTGTAAAACCGTGTACCGCAGGTTCGAATCCCGCCCCTGGGACCACCTCGTAGCATCGAAATCGGCGTTTTTCAACGCCGATTTTCGCTGTCGGCGCCGCGCTGACAGCAACCGTGACAGCAACCCGGGCGAACGTCTGCGGACAGTCTTGGACGACTAGCCTGAAATCGGCGTGGCCAAGATCGCGTCGAACGCGTCGGCGGCCTGCTGCTGCATCGTCATGGAGACGTGCGAGTACAGGTCGAGCGTCGTGCTGATGCGCGTGTGCCCAAGCATCTCGGAGACCACCTTCGGATGTACGCCGCGCCCGAGGAGCAGGGTCGCTGACGTGTGCCGCAGATCGTGAAAGCGCATCCGTCGTAGGCCGGCGCGCTTCAAGAGCGGCTCGTACGATCGCCGCAGTCCACTCGGCGTCATCGGGCCACCGGTTGCAGAACAGAACACCAACTCCTTGTCCCCCCATGCCGCACCGATCCGGAGCCGCTCCGCCGCCTGTGCAACACGGTGCCGCCGTAGCGCCTCGACCGGCTGCTTCGATAACAAGACCTGCCGTCGCGAGCCCGGCGTCTTCGGCTCCATGATCCGCAGCCCATCGGGTGTTGCCTGCATCGACCCGCGGATCTGCAGCGTGCCGGCGTCGAGATCGACGTCGCGCCAGCGCAGTCCGAGCAACTCGCCCTGACGCATGCCGGTCGTCACCGCGAGGACGAACAGCGCCTCCAGACGGTTCCCGACTGCGGAATCAAGGAATTCGCGCGTCTGGGCGGCGTTCAATGTCGTGATCTCAAAGTGCTGATGGCGTGGGGGATCGACGAGATCAGCGACGTTGCGATGCACCGCGCCCCAGCGCACAGCGTTCGACAACGCCTTGTGGATCAAGGCATGCAGATGGTTGACCGTCGTCGGCGAGAGACCCGCGTCGATCCGTGAGGTGTACAACCGTTGCAGGTGCTGCGGGGAAAGTTTGGTCAAGGTTAGAGATCCGAGATCGGGAAGAACATGGAGGCGCACGAACTGCTCGTAGCGCACGACGGTCCGAACCCGTAGGGACGGACGCACAGCATCGAGCCATTGCAGGAAATACTGTCGCACGGTTTGCTTCGGGCCGGTGACGAGCGTGCCCTTCTCGCGTTGATCCAGCGCCGCGTTGAGCTGCTTGGAGACCTCGGCGCGGGTGCGTCCTAGGAAGTGCTTGCGCTTTCCCTTGCCGATGCCGATCGAGGCGCACCAGC
>JANXYW010000211.1 GCA_025355835.1 Chloroflexota bacterium | reverse complement strand
CGCGTACAGCTACTTCTACCCGTGCGCCCGTTGCTATCAGTGCAACAAGGGCGAGTTCGCTACGTGTCCGAACAAGCTCATGACGATGGGTGCCGGGCCGGTGAGCAAGTTCAGCGGCGCGTACGGCGAGTACTACTACCTGAAGCCGGGCGGTTGGGTTTTCAAGGTACCGGACGAGGTGACCGACGAGATGGCGACGCCCGTCAACTGCGCGCTCTCGCAGGTCACGTACGGGTTGCAGAAGGTCGGCATGCGCTACGGCGACACCGTCGTCATCCAGGGCGCGGGCGGACTCGGGCTGAACGCCGTCGCCGTGGCGAAAGAGATGGGGGCCGACGCCGTCATCGTTATCGACGGCATCGCCAACCGCCTCGAGCTGGCGAAGAAGTTCGGCGCCGACGAGACGATCGACATCAGCCAGCTACAGCCGATGGAGCGCATCGCGCGGGTGAAGCAGCTCACGGGCAATCGCGGCGCGGACATCGTCGTCGAGGTCGTCGGCGTGCCGGACGTGATTCCGGAGGGGCTGCAGATGCTCCGTGAGGGCGGCGTGATGCTGGAGATCGGCAACATCTCCTTCGGCCGCACGGTGGCGATCGATCCTTCGCAACTGGTGTGGGGCTCGAAGCGCATCCAGGGCGTGATCATGTACGACCCGTGGGTGATCCCGGAAGCGCTCGACTTCCTCGTGCGGACGAAGAACAAATACCCGCACGAGGACGTCGTCTCGCACAAGTTCGCGCTTGCGGACATCAACAGCGCCTTCGAGAACAGCGAGTGGGCGCGCGAGGGCGAAGCGACGAAGGTGAACCGCGCCGTCATCACGATGAACTAACGCCGGCTTAACCACGAAGGACACGAAGGGGCACCAAGGTTCAGGGGGCGGCCCGATGAGCCGCCCCTCGGCCTCCCGAGGCTGTACCCTTTGCGCTATGGAACCGCAGATCCGCTACTGCACGACCTCGGACGGCGTCAGCATCGCGTACTACGCCATGGGCGAGGGCGAGACCGTGCTGATTGCATCGAACACACTCTGGAGCAACATTCGCTATCCGGTGATCGCCACCCCCGAATTTCAACGTGGTGGAGAGGGCATCGGACGCGCCATGCGTGTCGTGCGCTACGACAATCGCGCCAGCGGCATGTCCGATCGCGACAACCTGGATTTCTCACTGGAGGCGCGCCTGCGTGACATGGAGGCGGTCGTAACAAGGACGGCGCCGGACAAGTTTGCACTCGTCGGCGGAGCACACGGCGCCATCGTTGCGATCGAATATGCAGCACGCAACCCGGAGCGCGTGTCCCGCCTTATCCTCATTGGGCCCATCGTGAGCGGGATCCAGTTTCGAGACCGTGTGCGCAAGTGGGATTCGCTGCGCGCCATGGCAGGCGAGGAGTGGGGGCAGTACACCCTCACGATGGCTGCGGCCTACGTGGGCTATGAGAAGCCGGCGCTACTTCAGGAATTGGCACGACGGATGCGCGCCGCCATGGATCCTGCCGCCGTCCAGGAATTCTACGCGTCCGCTGAGTACACAGACGTAACGCCATCTCTTTCAAAGCTGTCGATGCCGGTACTCGTCGTGCATAAGGAAACCGGCAGCAAGCTGGTGACGCCAGAACAGGCCCGGGCGGTCGCGGCCGCGATTCCTGACTGTCAGCTATTCCAGCTACAGGGAGATATCGACGTTTGGACTCAAGCAGAGTCAGATGTCATCGAACGGTTCCTCGGCGTGGCGTTGGCGCAACCCGAACTGCGTGCCTTTGTTCCGACGCCCGCCGGCCCGTCACCCGGTTCCGCATCTGGCACGGCAATCATTCTCTTCACCGACATCGTCTCCTCCACAGAGCTGACGGAGCGCATGGGCGACGTTGCGTTCCGCGACGCATCGCGCGCGCTCGATGCTGGGTTGCGGGCGGCGATACGCGATGCCGGCGGCGCCGCGATCGATGGCAAGTTGCTGGGCGATGGCGTGCTGGCGACGTTTCCGTCGGCGGCACAGGCGATCGATGGCGCGCGGCGGTGCCTGACACTGAGCGCGGCGTCGGAGCTAGCGTTGCACATCGGCCTGCACGCGGGCGACGTGATCCGCGAGGACAACAACGTCTACGGCGGCGCCGTCAACATCGCCTCGCGCATCTGCGGGCTGTCAGCGCCCGGTGAGGTGCTGGTGTCCGCGACGGTGCGCGAGCTGGCGCGCACGTCCGCGGGCGTGGAGTTCGAGGACCGCGGCGAGCACGCGCTCAAAGGCATCGACGACGCCGTCCGGGTGTACGCGGTGCGGGCGGGTGAGGTCACAACGTGACCGAACCCGTCGGCGTCTTCGTGGTGACGGCGCACGCGGCCTCGGAGATGCGGCGCCGCGGGATCGATGAGGCGATCGTGAGGCAGGTACTGGCTACGCCCGGACAACGGCAGAGCGTGCGCCCGGGACGCGACGTCCTGCATTCGCGGTTCGAGATCGCGGGCAAGTGGTATCTTGTTCGCGTGTTCGTCGACGTAGACCGGATGCCCGCCGAGGTTGTTACCGCTTACCGCACGAGCAAAATCGACAAGTACTGGAGCGCCGAGCCATGAAGGTGAGCTACGACCAGCGAACCGATTCTCTGACCGTCATCCTGAAGGAGGGCGTCGCCGTCGTGGAAAGCGACGAGGACAAACCGGGGATAATCCTCGACTACGACGAGCAAGGGAACCTCCTCTCGATCGAGATCCTGGATGCATCGCGCAGAGTCACGGACGCACGAAGCGTCGAGTATCAGACCACGGGGTGAACATCGCCTCGCGCATCTGCGGGCTGTCGGCGCCGGGCGAGGTGCTGGTGTCCGCAACGGTGCGCGAGCTGGCGCGAACGTCGGCGGGCGTGGAGTTCGAGGATCGCGGCGAGCAGGAGATGAAGGGTGGGGGAGCCGGTGCAGGTGTTCGCGGTGCGGGCGGGGGGCGAGCGCTGATGGACCTGGACGTACGGTTTGCACTGACCGCCGATGGTGTGCGAATCGCCTGCGGCACAGCCGGTAAGGGACGACCGCTGGTTCGCGTCGGTAACCCGCCGTTCAGTTACTTCCAGCTTGAGTGGCGGGACAGCG
The DNA here is from genome assembly GCA_025355835.1 of Chloroflexota bacterium. Lineage (GTDB taxonomy): Bacteria > Chloroflexota > Dehalococcoidia > DSTF01 > JACRBR01 > JANXYW01. The sequence continues at coordinate 2,692 of JANXYW010000211.1, read as the reverse complement.
AGTTCTATGACCGACTGTGCAGCAACCGCATGGTCGTGACGTTTGACCCGCGCGGTACCGGCATGTCGGATCGCGAAGTCGAGGATTACTCGCTCGACGCGCGTCTCCTGGACCTCGAGTCAGTCGTCGACCTGCTGGGATTGCAAGAGTTCGCGCTCAGTGGCGTCTGGAGTTCCGGGCCGCTGGTCATCGCGTACGCCGCGCGCCATCCCGAACGCGTCACGCACCTCATACTCGACGACGCCTTCGCCGACGGCGGCGGCGTCAGAGGCACGCCCCAGTCTCGCGCCATCCGCGCGCTCGTCGGAGACTGGGAGGCCGTCACGGAACACATCGCGTTCACATTCGCGGGATCCGGTGGCGCCGAAGCGCAGCGCTATGCCGAGTTCATGCGGGCATGCGTGACGCACGACGGGTATCTGCGCATGACGCCAGCGCTCGCAGAAGCCGACGCCACGGATCTCCTGCCGAACGTCCACGCGCCTACGCTGATTCTGCAACATGGAGGCATCCGCACAGGCATGGCTGACCATGCACGCCACATGGCGGCATTGATTCCGAACGCCCGCATGGTGATGCTCCAAGGAAAGGAAGAAGACGACCTCGATCATCTGCTCGCGGCGATGGACGAGTTCCTTGGGGACGAAGCGGCACGCGCCCTTCCGGCGCCTGCGGTGTCCGGAGCCTTTCGCACCGTCCTCTTTACCGACATCGTTGGCCACACCGAGATGATGCAGCGCCTCGGCGACGCGAAGGGCCGCGACGTCCTGCGCGAGCACGAGCGCATCACGCGCGAGACGCTGAAGGCGCACGGCGGCGCCGAAGTGAAGACGATGGGCGACGGCTTCATGGCGTCGTTCGGCAGCGTCACCTCGGCGATGGAGTGCGCGATCGCGTTGCAGCGGGCGTTCGCCGGAGCCCTCACCCGGCCCTTCGGGCCACCCTCTCCCTCAGGGGGAGAGGGACGTGGGGATGGCGAGCGGATCGCCATTCGGATTGGGCTGAATGCCGGCGAGCCGATCGAAGAAGACGGCGATCTGTTTGGCGCGACGGTGATCCTTGCTTCGCGCATTGCGGCGAAGGCTGGCGCTGGCGAGATCCTCATCCCCGAACCGGTGCGGCACTTGCTGTCGGGGAAGACGTTCGTGTTCTCGGATCGCGGCGAGTTCGAGATGAAGGGCTTCGACGACGCGGTACGGTTGTATGAAGTGCGGTGGCGGGAATGAGCATGGAACCGCAGATCCAGTACGTACAGACGAGCGACGGCATCAGCATCGCCTACTTCGATGTCGGGAGCGGCGCTCCGCTGGTGGCGCTGCCTCACATCCCGTTTAGCGACATCCGGTCCGAGTTTCGCCTCTACAACTTTGGCCCGCGACTCGCGTCGGAGCACCGCCTGATCCAGTACGACTTGCGCGGCGCAGGCCTCTCGCAACGGGGCGTGATGGACTTCTCACTGGCGGCTTTGCAATTCGATCTGGACGCCGTCATCAACCGGCTCGATGTCGACCGCGTCAGCCTCTACGCCGAGACCAATGCCTGCACGGTCGCGCTTGCTTATGCGGCGGCACACCCTGAACGGCTTGATCGACTGATTCTCTGGGGAGGATTCGCCCGCGCCAGCGACTTCTGGGGATTGCCGCGTTTGAAGGCCGTGCAGTCCCTTCTCGAACAGGACTGGGAGCTGTACACGGAGACGCTTGCGCAGGTCATCTTCGGCTTTGCCGGCGGTGAGCCGGCGCAGCGGTACGCGGCATACATGCGCGATTGCGTGAACCAGGACGAGGCCGCGGCGCATGTCGCGGCGGGTCTGACCTGGGACGTGACCGATCTGCTGCGCAACATCAGCACGCCGACTCTCTTGCTTCAGCCGTCCGATGCACCGATGGCGCCGATGGCGTGGGGGCGGGAGCTGGCATCTTCGATCCCTGGGGCGCAACTGAAGGTCCTCAAGACGAGCGTGTTCTGGTCTGATGAGATCGAGGATTGGCTCATCGCGTCAATCGGAGACTTCCTGGGAGTGATTCCGCAAGAACCGCGAGTGCAAGCGGCTGAGGGGCGCTTTCAGACGATCCTCTTCACCGATATCGTCGGCTCCACGCCGATAATGCACGCACTCGGAGACGCGCGATGGCGCGAGCTGCTGAGCGGACACGAACGCATCACGCGGGAGATTCTGACGCGCCACGCGGGCGCGGAGATCAAGACCATCGGCGATAGCTTCATGGTCTCGTTTAGCTCCGCGTCGCGTGCGGTGGAATGCGCGATCGATCTACAGCGGGCGTTCGAGGCGCGAGACGCAGACGAGCCGGAGACCGCGGTGCGTGTGCGCATCGGCGTCAACGCAGGCGAGCCGATCGCCGATGGCGACGATCTCTTCGGCACGGCGGTGACCTTGGCGTCGCGCATCATGGGGCAGGCGCAGGGCGGCGAGATCCTCGCGTCGGATGTCGTGCGCCAGCTCGTCGCGGGCAGGAACTTCGTCTTCGCCGACCGCGGCGAGACGAGGCTCAAGGGCTTCGAGGACGCGGTGCGGCTCTACGAACTGAGCTGGCGACAGTAGCGGGCGAAGGCGGCTAGCGACTATCCCAGCGCCGGCTCGACGAGAATCTTCGCGTGCGCGTCCGGCGATGCGAGTGTGCGGAATGCTTCCGGGACGCCGGCGATGCCTACTTCGCCGGTGATCAGCGGC
>JANXYW010000140.1 GCA_025355835.1 Chloroflexota bacterium | reverse complement strand
TAGATCGCCAGCTCCGACGCCACGAGCTCGCGGTGGTAGTCGCTGTCGCCCCAGGCTAGTTCCGATGCCTTCTGGCGGCGGAAGTAGAGCTGGACCTTGTAGTCCTTGGTGAAGCCGATGCCGCCGTGGATCTGCTGGCCGTGCGCCACGACGCGGCGCGTCGCCTCGCTGCACCATGCCTTCGCCATATGCACGTTGATGTCGGCGTCGGCCTCGTCCTGATCCACCGACCACGCCGCGCGGTACATGATGAAGCGCGCGCCATCGACGTCCGTCACCATGTCGGCGGCCTTGTGCTGGATCGCCTGGAACGAGCCGATGGGCCGGCCGAACTGGATGCGGTCCTTCGCGTACTGGACGCTAATCTCGAAGTCCATCTGCGCGAGACCGACGAGGTACGAGCACTCGAGCACCGTCGCCTTGCGCTGAATCTTCTTCAGCGTGGCGGCGCCGCCCGGGATGATGCTCGCCTTCGGAACGCGGACGTTCTCGAACTTCACTTCCGCCTGCTTGTCAGCGGCGATCGTCTTGAGCTGCGTTTGGCTGATGCCTGCGGTCTTCGCGTCGACGATCACCAGCGTGATGCCGTCGTCGCCCTTCGTGCCGGGCTTGCGTCCGACGACGGTGAAGTAGTCGGCGACGTTCGCGTCGCGGATGAAGAGCTTCGTGCCGTTCAGCACGACATCGTTGCCATCTTCCTTCACTTCGAGCGCCACGCCCTCGGTGTCAAAGCGCGCGGATGGCTCCGTGTAGGCGAGCGTCCAGATCGCCTTGCCGCTGGCGATCTGCGGCAGGTACTGCTTCTTCTGGTCGTCGGTGCCACCTTCGAGCAGCGGCAGCACGCCACCGACTTGCGTCGAGATGAACGGACCGGGCACGAGCGCGCGACCGAACTCCTCGATGAGGATGATCAGGTCGAGGTAGCCGAAGCCGGCGCCGCCGTGGGCTTCCGGGATCAGCAGACCTTGCCAGCCCTGCTCGGCCATCTTCTTCCAGAGGCCGGGCGAGTAGCCCTTGTCGTCGTCCTCCATCTCGCGGACGAGCGACTCCGGGCACTCCTTCTCCAGGAAGTCGCGCGCGGCGTTCTTCAGCAGTTCTTGTTCTTCGGACAGACCCAAATCCATGTGTGCGTTCCCCTTTCCTTTTTCGGCCCTCGATTATGCAATTGATCCGCCTTAGGCGGAAGTAATCCCTGTGTTGGTGGCTCAGCTACTCCGTCAAGTTCCCATCTCCAGATGCGATGCTTCTGCTGCGCGTTCGGCAGCCTCTTGATTCCGTAGAATGCGGGTCCAGACGGGCCACGCCAGAAACACCATCGCGCAGATGATGGCCGGCCACGCCGACCAGAACAGATACTGGCTTCGGAACGCCGCGCCCTTCGTGAGCGTGTGCGTATCGAGGCACTTCGTGGTCTCTGTCTTCAGCTCCTGCTGCGTCAGATCGTCCTGCGCCTTTCCGAGCGCCTTCGCAATGACGCCGCGATCGCAGTCGTTGTGCGTCGCGCCGGTAGCGATTGCGCCGGTCGCGTACAGCAACGATCCCGCGCCGACAGCGACGCCGTAGATGCCGAGCGCGATCGCAAGCGCGAACACGATGCGTTTCATTGCGTAACCGCCCGCTCGTGGCGCGGGCTTTCAGCCCTACGTTCTTGATCCCCGGCTGTTCTCGTTGCATCGGGTGTGCATACATCGCGAACGGAAAGCCCGCGCCACGGAGCGTGTGACTCGTCCTGCGCGCGTCTCGCTTCTCGCATCCCGCGTCTCGTTTCCATCATCATCCTCGCGGCATTCCGAGGCCGCGCTGCGCGATGACGCCGCGCTGAATCTCCGACGTGCCACCGGCGAGCGTCGAACCGATGGCGATGCGGTACAGCGCGTCGAGCCGGCCGTTGAGCGGCGCGCGCGGCGATCCTTGGCGCAACTGGCCGTAGAGGCCGCCGAGCTTGACGCCCGTGCGCGCGATGCGCTGCGCCAGCTCCGAGCCGAACAGCTTCGTGATCGACGCTTCCTGATTTGGAACGATGCCCTTCGTTTGCATCGTCACGACGCGATACGACAGCACGATGGAGATCTCCGCCTCGATCGCGCGATCCGCGAGTTCGTGGCGGACGGACTCGAGCCCCACATCGTCCCGCACATCTTTGCGCTCACGCACGAACGCCGCCAACTCGTGCACCAGCCGCTGCAGCGAGACGCCGTTGATGATGCCGGAGCGCTCAAAGTCGAGCGTCGTCGTCGCGACGTACCAGCCACGGTTCAGCTCGCCCAGCATGTCGCTCTTGGGCACGCGGACGTTGTCGAAGAAGACTTCGTTGAAGCTCGGCGTGTCGGCCATGTTCGTCAGCGGTCGCACGGTGATGCCGGGCGATTGCATGTTCAGCAAGAAGTAGCTGATGCCCTTGTGCTTCGGCGCGTCGGCTTCCGTGCGGGCCAGCAGCATCATGCGCTGGGAGCGATGCGCGCCCGACGTCCAGATCTTCTGTCCGTTGATGATGTAGTCGTCGCCGTCCTCCACCGCGCGCGTTTGCAGCGACGCGAGATCGGACCCGGCGCCCGGCTCGCTGAATCCCTGACACCAGAAGTTCTCGCCGGAGAGGATGCCCGACAGGTGTTCGCGCTTCTGCTCTTCCGTGCCGTGGACGATGATCGTTGGACCGGCGAGGCCGATCGCCAGGAAGTTCGGCCGCGGCGCGGCGGCGCGCGCCATCTCTTCGTTGAAGACGAACTGCTGCATGACGGAGAGCCCGGCGCCACCGTACGCCTTCGGCCATGCAGGCGCGACCCATCCGCGTTTCGCCAGCGTTTTCAGCCAGTCACGCTCGCGCTCGTCTTCGCCGATGCCGACGCCGAGGATCGCGTCGTCGGCCGCGCGCAGGTCGTGCGGCAGCTCGGTGCGCAGGAAGTCTCGTACTTCCTGGCGGAATGCTGCGTCTTCGGGGGAGTCTCTGAAATCCATCGTCTTCTCTGGTTGCGACGCCGCTTGCTGGCGCCAAACTTCATTCGAGGCCGTAGGGACGTAGCTTTAGCTCCGTCCGGAGGGTGTGGACGGGGCTAAAGCCACGTCCCTACGCTCTCCGTCTCGATCCTCGTTCTCGTTTCGATCGCGTTGATCCCCCTTCCCGTTTCTCGCATCCCGATTCCAACACGTCACTGCCTTGGCAAGCCCAGCCCGCGCTGGGCGATGATGTTGCGCTGGATCTCTGTTGTGCCGCCGGCGATCGCGGTGCCCACGGTGGCGACGTACGACTTCGCGAGGCGGCCGCGCAGTTTCGCCCACGGGCCGTCGCCCCACAGGCCACCGTAGAGCCCCATGATGCCGAGTCCGACGCGCGCCTGCTTCTGAATGAGATCGGTCGAGAACACCTTGATGATCGATGCCTCGTAGTTCGGCACGAGGCCGCGCGCCTGCATGCTGACGACGCGGTACGACAGCATCTTCGTGACATCGAGCGAGACCCAGAGATCGGCGAGCGCGTGCCGCACCAACGGCTTGTCCCACAGGCGGCCGCCTGCGCCGTCGCTCTCGGCCTTCGCGAAGCGCGTCAGATCTTCGAGTGTGCGCTGGACGCCTGCGCTGCCGCCGAGCGCCGAGCGCTCGAAGTCGAGCGTCGTCGTCGCGATGTACCAGCCGCGGTTGAGTTCGCCGAGCAGGCCGGTCTTCGGGATGCGCACGTTGTCGAAGAAGACCTCATTGAAGCCCTCACCGTTCGCCATGTTGATCAGCGGCCGCACGCTGACGCCGGGCGTCTTCATGTCCATCAGGAAGTAGCTGATGCCGCGATGCTTCGGCGCATCCGGATCGGTGCGGGCGATCACAAACATCCAGTCGGCGTAGTGCGCCTGGCTCGTCCAGATCTTCTGCCCGTTGAGGATGAACTCGTCGCCGTCAGCCACGGCACGCGTCTGCAGCGATGCGAGATCGGAGCCGGAGTTTGGCTCGCTGTACCCCTGGCACCAGACGACCTCGCCCGACGTGATGCCCGGCAGGTGTTGCGCCTTCTGCTCGTCGTTGCCGTAGAGGATGATCGTCGGGCCGAGGTAGCCGACCGCCGCGGTGTTGACGATCGGTGCGCGTGCGTAGCCCATCGCCTCGTTGTAGACCACCTGATCCCAGTGCGAGAGCTCGAGCCCGCCGTACTGCTTCGGCCACGCCGGCGCGATCCACCGCTGCGGCGCCAGCTTCTTCAAGAACTCCCGGCCAAACTCGTACGACTCGTCGTCGATCGCGTTGTCCGCGCCCTCCCAGTCGGATGGCAGCGCGTCCTTGAGGAACGCGTTGACTTCCCCGCGGAAGGCCTCCTGTTCATCGGTGAATTTGAAACGCATCGCTTGCTATCCGTTGTGTAGCGTGGGCTTTTCAGCCCGCGCGGTCGTCGTTTTGCGCGGAACGCGCGGACTGAAGTCCACGCTACGTGCTGGGTTTTGATCTTGCTCTGCGGCCTTTGTCTCAACTCGGAGAGACGGACAGGTCTCAAGACCTGTCCCTACGTTATTCACGCTGCGATCGCTGCACACTCGCGGCGCGGACCGTCCTCCCCCGCGCCCCTGACCCCTTCGTGCCTCTTCGTGTCCTTCGTGGCTCCCGCTAGTCGCGCGGCAAGCCCAGACCGCGCTGGGCGATGATGTTGCGCTGGATCTCCGACGTGCCGCCTTCGACGGTGTACGCCGCCGAGCGGAGGAATACGCCGAGCCAGCGGCCCTTCAGCGGTGCATCGTCGCCGCGGAGCTGGCCGTACAGGCCCAGAATGTGGATGGCGGACTTGGCAATGCGCTGGTTCAGCTCCGTCGAGAAGAGCTTCAGCGACGATGCCTCGTAGTTCGGGATGAGGCCGCGCGACTGCATCGAAGCGACGCGGTACGACAGCATGCGGGCGACCTCGGTCTCGACCATGCGGTCGGCCAGTTCATAGCGCAGCATCGGATTCGTCCGCAGCGTGCTCGTCGGGTCGCCCGCGTGGTCTTTCGCGAACGCGATCAGCTCTTCAACGTGCTGCTTCATGCCCGTTGCGCTGCCGATGCTGGAGCGCTCGAAGTCGAGCGTGGTGACGGCGGAATACCAGCCGCGGTTCTCCTCGCCAATCACGTTGTCCTTCGGGATGCGCACGTTGTCGAAGAAGACTTCGTTGAACTCGTGGCTGTTACCCAGGTTGTACAGCGGTCGCACCTGGACGCCCGGCGACTTCATATCGAGGATGAAGTACGTGATGCCGCGGTGCTTCGGCGCGTCGGGATCCGTGCGCGTCAGCAGGATCATGTAGCGCGCGACGTGCGCCAGCGTCGTCCAGATCTTCTGTCCGTTGACCACGTAGTCGTCGCCGTCGCGCACGGCGCGCGTTTGCAGCGACGCGAGGTCCGATCCCGCTTCCGGCTCGCTGTAGCCCTGGCACCAGATGTCGTCGCCGGCGAGCATGCCTGGCAGGTACTTCTTGCGCTGCTCCTCGGTGCCGTGGACGATCAGCGTCGGACCGGCCATGCCTAGGCCGATGATCTGGTGCATGGGGCGCGGCGCCTTGTTGAGCGCCATCTCCTCATTGAAGATGAACTGCTCGACGGTGCTCAT
>JANXYW010000023.1 GCA_025355835.1 Chloroflexota bacterium | reverse complement strand
GGTCGCCCGAGGCAAACAGAAAGGACGCCCACCGGGCGCCCCTCCTGAAAACTACAGACTACAAACTGGCCGTTACGGCTGACTCCCGCCGCCGCCGCCAAACGGAGGCGTCGGGGGTCCGGGAGGTGCGTCCGGCCGGTTCGGGCGCCGGTCACGCAGACCGCCGTCGGCACTGCGGGCCGGAGGTCCGCTGCTGCCGCCGCGATCTCCGCCACCACCACCGCCGCCGCGGTATCCACCGCCGCCACCACCGCCGCCGCCACCACGAGGCGGTCCGCCGCGACCACCACGGTCGCCGCCGAAGCCACCACCGCCGCCGCCACGGCCGCCGCGGTCACCACCACGATCGCCGCCGCCCGGGCCGCCGCGCGCGCCGCGCTCTTCGGCCTGCCGCGCAACAACCGCAGCTACGTCGGTCTCGCCCGCCAACACGGCGCGACGCGACAGGTTGATTCGGCCCATCGAGTCGACCTCGGTGACCATCACCTGCACTTCGTCGCCGATGCTCACGACATCCTCGACCGACGGCACGCGGAAGTCCGCCAGCTCGGAGATGTGTACCAGTCCGTCCTTGCCCGGCGCGATCTCTACGAACGCACCGAAGTTCATGATCCGTGCGACGCGGCCCGTGTAGATCTGGCCGACCTCCACGTCCTTCGTCATGCCCTCGATGATCGAGATGGCACGACGCGCCGACTCTTCGTCCGTGCCGCCGATGAACACCGAACCGTCGTCCTCGATGTCCACGGAACAGCCCGTCTCTTCGATGATCGATCGGATCACGCGGCCACCAGGCCCGATCACCGTGCCGATCTTCTGCGGGTCGATCTGCAGGCGGTACATCCGCGGCGCGTACGGAGACATCTCCTTGCGCGGCTCGGAAATCGCCTCGATCATCTTGCCCATGATGTGCATGCGGCCTTCGCGCGCCGCCGTGACAGCGGCCCGAAGCACCTCCATCGGGATGCCCTGGATCTTGATGTCCATCTGCAGTGCGGTGATGCCCTTCTCGGTGCCAGCCACCTTGAAGTCCATGTCGCCCATCGCGTCTTCCAGGCCCGCGATGTCGGTCAGCACCTTGTAGTTGCCGTCCGCGCCCATGATCAGGCCCATCGCCACACCGGCGACCGGCGACTTGATCGGCACACCGGCATCCATCAGCGACAGAATCGTGCCGCACACGCTGCCCATCGACGTGCTGCCGTTGCTCGAAAGCACTTCCGAGACGACGCGAAGCGTGTACGGGAAGTCCTCGACGGTCGGCAGCACCGGCAATACGGCCCGCTCGGCGAGCGCACCGTGGCCGATTTCGCGGCGGCCCGCGCCACCCATCCGTCCCGTCTCGCCAACCGAGTACGGCGGGAAGTTGTAGTGGTGCATGAACCGCTTGCTGTCGATCGGTGACAGCGTGTCGAGCCGTTGCGCATCGCCGACGCCGCCCAGCGTGGTAACGCTCAGCACCTGCGTCTGTCCGCGCGTGAACAGCCCCGTGCCGTGAACGCGCGGCAGCACGCCCACCTGGCACCAGATCGGCCGCACTTCGGCCGACTTGCGTCCATCCGGCCGCTTGTCGTCGTTCAGGATCGACTCGCGCACCGTCTTCTTCATAAAGGCGTCCAGCGCTTCGCCGACGGCCTTCTCCGTGTACTCCGCGCCGTACTTCTCGACCAGCACCGCCTTGCGCGCGTCAAGCGATCCCTGGCGCTCGTCCTTCGCCAATGCGAGAAATTCCGTGGTGTTGCCCGCCAGGTCGGCGAACACCAGCTTCTTCAACTCCTCCGGAACAGCGACCGGCGTAAACTCCCACTTGACGGGCTTCAACGCCGCGATGATCTCTTCCTGCAGCTCGATCAGGATCTGGTTCTGCTGCTGCGCGAACTCCATCGCACCAAGGATGATCTCCTCCGGCGCTTCGTTCGCACCCGCCTCGACCATCATGATCGCGTTCTTCGTCCCAGCGACGACGATGTCGATGAGGCTCTCATCGAGCTGCTGGAACGTCGGGTTCACGACGTACTTGCCGTCGATGTAGCCGACGCGCACCGACGACACCGGGCCCGCGAACGGCGCATCCGAGATGCACAGCGCTGTCGACGCGCCGACCGTGCCCAGCACGTCCGGATCGTTCTCCTTGTCGACCGACATCACCGTGATGACGACCTGCACTTCGTTGCGCATGCCCTTCGGGAAGAGCGGGCGCAGTGGACGATCCGTCAGCCGCGCGCTGAGGATCGCTTCCGTCGAAGGCCGCGCCTCGCGACGGAAGAACGAACCGGGGATTTTTCCGGCCGCGTACATCTTCTCTTCAAAGTCGATCGTCAGCGGAAAGAAGTCCATGCCCGGGCGAGGCGTCCGCGCCATCGTCGCCGTGCACAGCACCACCGTATCGCCGTAGCGAATCCAGACCGCGCCGCCAGCCAACCCGGCCACGCGCCCATGCTCGATGGTCAGCGTCTTGCCACCGAGCTCTCGTGTAAATGTCTTGATATCAGGTCCAGCCATGTATTGAGGATCCTCCGTCCTTCTTGGGTGAACGGGCCCGTTGTAGGCCCGGGTAATTCGTCATTTCAGAGAGTGGCACAGCCGTCCCCGGCTGTGAGTCCTCTCGTTGCTCGTTCTCTCGTACGCACAGGTCTTCTCGAAGAGTCGCCGCAGGAGACAGACCTGTCCGCCTCTCCGTCAGAAGATCAGCCCGCGGTCACGCGCACAATCTCACACCCGATCCCCCTCGCGGCCGGCGGAGAGGGGTGGCCAAAGGCCGGGGTGAGGTCACGCGCGCGCGATCACACGAGCGCTCACGCGCCACACGCGTTCGTCCAACCATGCCAAAGATTGCGCTGATCTTGTACGTCTTCCGTCCCGAGTCCCTGACCCGGGCAAATGGAAAGGCCTCCGCGGGCACCTGCCCTACTTGCGGAGGCCGAGCTTGGCGAGGATCGCGCGGTAGCGCGACACATCGTTCTTATTGAGGTACGCCAGCTGTCGCCGGCGCTGTCCGACGAGCTTCAACAGCCCGCGCTGGGTGTGGTAGTCGTGCTTGTTCGCCTTCAGGTGGTCGGTCAAGTAGTTGATCCGCTCCGTCAGAAGCGCAATCTGAACCTCAGCGGACCCGGTGTCCGTCTCGTGTCCCTTGTACTCGCCGATAACCTCAAGCTTGCGCTCTGCAGTCAGCGCCATATGCGTTCGTCTCTCCTCATTAGTATCAACGGAGTCTATCGGACGAGCGCCCGGAAGGGCAACCGGGGGTATCCCCAGGGACCCGCAACGGCGGGTGGTAAGGTCTCGCGCGGACGGATTAGCTCATGTGGCCGACGCCATCACCTCATCGCGTCGGCGACATCGACCGCCCGGCGCGGTCAGCGTCGCAACTGCCAAATCAACAGATACGGAAGATCGCAGAATGCCTCTCGCGTAGCGTCCGGAAACGCGCGGTAGGCCGGGAAGGTCGGAAGCATGGCTTCGGTCACCCTAGGCTCCACACATGCGGTGACCTCGAGACCCGCCTCCCGAAACGCCTGAAGATACTCGCTCACCTGGTGAGTGCGGTTCAAGACGAACGGCACTCCGAGACTGCCGTCCTCGGTCGGAAAGGCAGCCACGCCACTCGTCATCGCCATGAACGGGTGCATGTCCGAGATGATCGCGCACCCGCCAGGCCGCAGCACGCGGGCGAACTCTCGCATGACTGGCTGAAGGCGCTCTGCGTGGGTGAGTGACAGCGCACACGTTACGAGGTCGACACTCGCATCCGCCGCTGGAAGCGCTTCGAGCCGTCCGAGCCGGAAATCGCCATTGGGCACTTTAGCTCGTGCGATGGCAAGCATCGCTTCCGTCGCGTCAACGCCAATCACCGCGTGGCCGAGGGCGCTTAGGTGGGCGGCGTGGCGGCCAGTACCGCAAGCGGCGTCGAGGGCGACGCCAGGAACAACATCCGTGAGAAGCGCATGGACGATTGGTTCTTCCTGGTCGATTGCGGGGTTGGGTCCGTCATAACGCGGAGCCCAGCGTGTGTAGCCGGTTTCGACATCATGCTCCGTAACGGGAAACTCCAACGATTGAGGAACCTCATCGAAGCGATCGATGATCTGTCGGATGTCGTCCATCCGTTTCCTCGCACTCGCGGTGTCCGTGATCATGTTGCGGATCATAGCGAATCCCTCTACGGCGATGAAGTATTCGCCAGCACGGAGGATCTCGGTCTCTTTGGGCTTGGATGCCATTGTCGGACCACAACCTTTCGAACACAAACGCCGCGCTACGCCGGCTTCAAGGCGAAGTCGTTCGCCAGAAGCAGGACGAGTCCAGCGACGAACCCAGCAGGCGCGAGGACGCGAGCACCTCGATCCATCGCCCCGCTATCATACCCCAGATGCCCACCCCCGACGACCTACGACCGACGACCGACGACCGACGACGTGTCGCCATCGTCACCGACAGCACCGCCTGCATCCCTGCCGAACTCGCGCAGCAGTACGGCATCGAGATCGTGCCCGTCCACCTGATCTTCGGCGGCCGCACCTTCGTCGATTCCCTCACCGCCGATACGGGCGAGTTCTACGCGCTGCTGGCGAGGTCGACCGGCCGCGCGACGACCGCTGCGCCATCGCCCGGCATGTTCCTCGAAGCGATCACCCGCGCCGCACGCCGCGCCGACAGCGTCCTCTGCATCACCGTCTCGGCGCAGTTCAGCGCCATGTACGACGCCGCGCGCCAGGCGATCGAAATCGCGAAGATCGACCTGCCGCACGCCGACATCCGCCTGCTCGATTCGCGTAACGCCGCGATGGCGCAGGGCTTCATTGTGCTCGAGGCCGCCCGCGCTGCCGCAGCCGGCGCGACGATCGATGACGTCACCGCGCGCGCAGAAGCGATGTCCGGCTGCGTCACGCTGCTCGCGATGCTCGACACGCTGTCATACCTCGCGCGCAGCGGCCGCGTCCCGCGCGTCGCCGCGTGGGCCGCGGGACTCATCCAGCTGAA
>JANXYW010000014.1 GCA_025355835.1 Chloroflexota bacterium | reverse complement strand
CGATGGCGACATCGCGCCGCTGCGCGCGACGACGATCGCGGCGATCGGCCCGATCACGGCGCAGGCCGCGCGTGATGCGGGGTTGGATGTCGCCGTGACGGCGGAGGAGTACTCGATCGACGGGTTGGTGGCTGCGTTGGTAGGGCTGTTCTGTTCGCCCTGATCGTTTTGGGCGTTGCCGTGACGGTCATCCCGTCACGGCAAGGACGGTGCAAGGCCATGTTCGGAATCATCGCGGTGTGGCTGGTGGTGTTTCTCGGAGGCGCGATACCGGGCGCCGTGGCTGGTGTCGCCACGCGGCGCGCCGCCAATCGTCCTGTATTCGTCGTGACTGCCGCGATCAGCGTGATGTTTGGCGCGACGCTCGCCGGCATCGCGATTTGGGCCGCCGGCTGTCCCCGGTGTGCCTCCGGGGCGGGGAACTCCAGGTATGAGGCGCCGTTCTTCTTCGCATACTTCTATGGCATCGCGCTGGCCACCGCGCTTGCGGGACTCTGGACGGCTTCCGCCCTAGGCAGCAAGCTGCGCGCTCCGGCGCGAGAGTAGGAGGAGTAGAATGGAATCATGCTCGATCTGACGACACGCGGCAATTTCGCCCGCCACCGGCGGTTGCGGCAGTCGGCGGGGGTACGGCGGTTGGTGCAGGAGACGCGGCTTTCGGTGGCGGACTTTGTGTACCCGCTGTTCGTGACCCACGGGCGTGGCGTGCGCGACGAGATCTCGTCGATGCCGGGGCAGTACCAGATCTCGCTCGACCAGATCGGGCGTGAAGCGGCGGAGCTGAAAGCGCTGGGCGTGCCGGCGGTGCTGTTGTTCGGGCTGCCGGCGTCGAAGGACGCGCGCGGCTCGGAGGCGTACGACGACGCGGGCATCGTGCAGGACGCCGTGCGCGCGTTCAAGGACGCGGTGCCGGAGCTGGTCGTGATCACCGATGTCTGTTTGTGCGAGTACACCGATCACGGGCACTGCGGGCTGATCGTCGACGGCGAAGTCGACAACGACGAATCGATCGAACTGCTGGCGCACACCGCCTTGTCGCACGCGCGCGCGGGCGCCGATATCGTCGCGCCGTCGGACATGATGGACGGACGCGTCGGCGCGATCCGCGAGACGCTCGACGATGCGGGGTTCGTGCAGACGCCGATCATGGCGTACAGCGCGAAGTACGCGTCGGCGTTCTACGGACCGTTTCGCGTCGCAGCGGACAGCGCGCCGCAGTTCGGCGACCGCCGCGGCTATCAGATGGATCCGCCGAACGCGCGCGAAGCGCTGCTCGAGATACAGGACGACATCGAAGAGGGCGCGGACATCGTGATGGTGAAGCCGGCGTTGCCGTACCTCGACGTGCTGGCGAAGGCGCGGCAGGAGTTCGACGTGCCGTTGGCGGCGTACAACGTCAGCGGCGAGTACGCGATGGTGAAGGCGGCGGCGGCGAACGGCTGGATCGACGGCCGGCGCTCGACGCTGGAGATCCTCACGTCGATCAAGCGCGCAGGCGCGGACATCATCATCACGTATCACGCGAAGGAAGCCGCTGCGTGGCTGCGGGAGGATGGCGCGTAGCACTTAGCACCAAGCGGTTGGCGTTAGCCGAGCACCTCACCTCAGCCTTCGGCCACCCCTCTCCACGTCGTGGAGAGGGAATCGTGATCGGGAAATCGCGGCTGGTTCGGGTGCAATCCACCATCCGGGACCTCACCCCGACCTTCTCCGCCCGGCGGAGAGGGAGACGCGCGATCGCAACTGCTGATGTCGGACTAGGGTTATCGGTCGACGCGCTCGGCGTTGGTGCGATCGCCGGACGACGCGCGCTTGCGCGCGAGCAGTTCGTTTCGAGCAGCGATGGTGTTGGGGTGGAGCGGCCAGCCGACTTCTACCGCTTGTTCGACCATCATGTTGAGGTAGACCAGCATCGCGGCGTCGAGATCGGTGTCGGCGAGTTCGGCGACGCGGTCTAACGCGTCGTTGCGGGCGCGCTTCCACGGTTCGATCTTGTCGGCGATGAAGATGATCTTCTGGAGCGGCGTCATGCCGGCGTGCGCGGTCGTGTGATACGCGACAGCGCCGAGGATATCGGCATCGAGCACCTTGTACTGCTCGCGCAGGACGGCGACGGCGAGCGGGCCATGCATCAGGATCGGATCCATGCGGTCGGCGTCCTCCGTGGCGTACGACTGGTCGGCGGCGATGCCGAGCAGGCGCTCGTTGTTGAGCGCGCGCATCAGGTCGTGGCCGAGCGCCGCGATACGCACCGCCTGCTTGTCGATGCCGTGTACGTCGGCGAGGCGCGACGCCTCATCGACAACGCGGACGACGTGCTCGGCGAGGCCGGCGGGAACTTTAAGGAGGGCGGCGCGGAGGAGCTCTTCGGCGTCGTTCATCGAGTCAGTGTAGCTGTTTGGAATTCACCGCGAAGGCGCGAAGGACGCGACGGATCTGTTGTTGGGTTCACCGCAGAGGTCACGGAGGGCACGGAGGATCTGTTGGGTTCACCACGGAGGACACGGAGGATCGGGTTGGGCCAAGACGTGGTTTTCGAGCCGGCTTCCGAGTCTCGTGTTTCGGCTCGTGGCATTCGGCGGAGCTGAAGCTCCGCGGGTACTGCGCTTCGTGCGGGTACTTTGCTGGTCGCCGCGCTCTCACCTCCAACCTCCAACCTCCAACCTCCCATCCCGTTACAGCATGAGACGGGCAGGTTCGGGGTCTTCGATCGGCGTGGGCGCCCAGTCGTGCTCCAGGGGGCGGGCGAGGCGGTCGGCGAATTTGATCGCGCCTCGGTCGAGGTCGTCGTACTTTGTCTTGGCGTGCGTGATGTGGCTGCCGAGCGTGTCGAACTCGCGGCGGAAGCGCGCGAAGTCGTCGTTGAGGCGTTCGAGGTGGCCGACGATCTCGCGCGAGCGTTCTTCGACGCGCAGGCCCTTCAGTCCCAGGACGAGCGCCTGTAGGTACGCGAAGAACGTGTTCGGCGAGCAGGCGATTACGCGCTTGCTCTGCGCGTACGCCTGCAGGTCGCCGGCCTCGTCGCGGATCATCGACTCGTAGTAGACATTCTCGGCGGGGATGTACATCAGCGCGAAACCGAACGTGTCCTCGTCGGGCAGGATGTACTTCGCGACGGCGTCGATGTGGCCGCGCACGTCGCGCGCGAAGTCGCGGCGGGCGGCGGTGCGCGCGGCGTCCGAGTCGGCATCGATGATTCGCCGGAATGCCGCGTCGGGAAACTTCGAGTCGATTGGCACCATGCCGTCGCCGATCCACACCGCCGCGTCGACGATGGTGCCGTTGCGGAAACGATGCTGGAGGACGAAGTTCTCCGCCGGCAGCATGTCGGCGAGCAGGCGTTCGAGGAGCAGTTCGCCGAACTGGCCGCGGGGCTTCGGTGCGCGCAGCATCTGTTGGAGTCCGGAGATGTCGCGGCCGACTTCGAGCATTTGCCGCGTCGATTCGGACAGCCGTCCGAGCTGTTGGTCGACGTTGTGCATGGTCTCGCTGGCGCCGCTCAGCGATGACGCGAGCGACTGCTGCACGCCGCTGACGCCGGCGGTGAGGCGCGCGTCGAGCGCCTGGAGCTGCGATTGCAGCGCGCGCCGCGATTCGCGGCCGTCGTACCAGATGACGATGATCGCGCCGAGCGAAGCCAGCGCGAGAAGAACGAGGAGCGTAACGATCATGGGCGCCTCCGGCTGCCCGTACCCACCGCTGGCAGCGTAGCAGACCGGGGTTCACCGCAGAGCCGCGGAGGGCGCGGAGAGGTTGGAGGTTGGAGGTTGGAGGTTGGAGCGCGAGGCACGGTGTTGTTTGTCGTGTGGGTGGTGCTCATACTGCGCGCACGGCCGGTGGTGTAGCGCGCGGAGCAGTGAGATGCGACACAAGATTCGGTTGGACGGGGTGGTGACGCCGGAGGACGCGCGGAAGGAGTACTACTACTTGCCGTTCGTGGTGCCGGCCGGCGCGCGGCGGATCGAGGTGAACTATCACTACGAGAACCAGGTGGAAGGCGCGCAAGAGGTCAGTGCCGGCAACAACATCGACATCGGCGTGTTCGATGTGCGGGGCGCGGACTTTCTGACGGGCGGCTTTCGCGGATGGAGCGGCGGTGCGCGGTCGGAGTTCTACATCGCGCCCGATGCGGCGACGCCAGGATACTTGCGCGGGCCCGTGCAGGCGGGCGACTGGACGTTGATCTTCGGGCTCTCGAAGATCGAAGACGCGTCGGTGCGGTATCGCGTGAACATCGCGATGGAGATCGACACTGCTGCGGACGGCGAGGCCGTCGGCGACGTGCCGGTGCCGGGGATGCCGTTTCCGCAGCGCATCGCCGGTGGCGAGACTGGCGTCGGAAAGTGGTATCGCGGCGATCTGCACGCGCACAGCGAGCACAGCGACGGTCAGAATACCGTCGAGGAGATCGTCGAGTACACGCGCCGGATCGGGCTCGACTATTTCGCGCTGACCGATCACAACACGATCAGTCACTGGGACGAGCTGGCGCGGCTCAACGATCGCGCGCCGCTCCTCATCCCCGGCGAAGAGATTACCATGTACGGCGGGCACGCAAACGTCTGGGGGCTCGACAACTGGATCGATTTCCGCGGCAGCGACAGCGATCGTGTGCGGCAGCTGGTCGAGCAGGCGAACGCGCGCGGTTCGATGTTCTCGATCAACCATCCGGATTCGCCGATCCCGTGGAAGCACGACTCCGTGCGCAGCTATCAGGCCGTGGAAGTGTGGAACGCGCCGTGGCGCTGGTTCAACGAGCCGGCGTTGTTGCGTTGGGAGGATCACCTGAAGCGGGGCGAGCGGATGATCGCCGTCGGTGGCAGTGATTCGCACTGCGTGCCGCCGGCGGTGATGTCGCAGCCGAACGGGCCGGGCGAACCGTGCACGTGGGTGTACGTCGAAGGGCCGTTGACGCAGCGCTCGGTGCTGGACGCGATCGAGCGTGGCCGCGTGTTCATCTCGGAGGCGCCGAACGGGCCGTTCATCGAGATGCGCGCGGACGCGGACGGCGACGGCGTGTTCGAGGCGTTGCAGGGCGATCGCATCGATGCGGCCGAGGGTGCGCTCGTGCGGTTTCACGTCAACTATCGCGGCCCCGACGGTAAGCATCTGCGGTTCTTCAGTAAGCGCGGCCTCGTCAAGGAGATCACGCCGGACGTGGAAGAGTACGACGGCGAGTTCGAAGTGCGCATCGAAGGCGACGACTACCTGCGGTGTGAGGCGCGCGGCTATCGCGGGCGGCCGGATCGCGGCGAAGTCGTGCACGCAATGACGAACCCGATCTACTGGGGAACCTGGTAGCTTGAGGCTGCTTTTGCGATTTCCGCAGTCGCGGCAGGCCACACCGTCGCCACGACTCGTGCGATGATGCCTGTATGGCCGAGATCACGATCCGCCCCGTGCGCGCGCCAAGGTGGAGATCACGCCCCACCGGACGCGTACTACATCGGCGAACTGGATGTCGACCCGACGTGTCGCAATCGCGGCATCGGCGCGCGATTGCTTGCCCACGCCGAGGCGGACGCTCGCGCCGCAGGCATCGGGCGGAAGGCGCTGTGTACGGGAGTGAGCAATCCGGCGCAGCATTTGTACGAACGCTTCGGCTTTCGCATCCGCGAAACGAAGACCGAAGCTGAGTACGAGCGGTACAGCGGCAGCCCCGGCCGTGTGTGGATGGTGAAGGAACTGGGTTAGCGCTTCAGAAGGATCGTGAATCCCGCGGCCTCGAAGTCGCCGTCCGTCGTGAGCACCTCGGTGATGTTGCGTTCGCTACAGATAACCATCCCTAGGCAATCGGCAAGGCTGTAGCGTTTGTCGGGTCGCCGTCGGTAGAGATCGAGTGCGGCGTCCAACAGCTCAGGAGTCAGTTGAACGAACTCAGTTGTTGGACTGGAACGGATCCGGTCAACGAGATCGGCGGCTCTTGCTCGCGAAATGGCGCCAGCCCTGGAGAAATACGCAAGCACTTCAAACACGACCGCTTGTGATGTGACGGTTCGTGCGTCCTCCGTGTCCAACGCCACGGCCAGAACAGTAGCGGCTTGATGGAAGTCGTCGTCCCTGTTGAGCACAGCGATGTAGAAGGAAGAGTCGACGAAGAAGGGCGGCACTATCGAAGAAGGTCTTCGATGTACTCATCGAAACGTGCGGCGCCATCTTTTGGGAGATTTGCCAGTTCGCTGTCTGGGATGCGCCGACCCAGCGCCGCGATGTCGGCCCAGAGCGTTGGGTCTGACGCGCGTTTCTTCGGCTCCCGGCGTTTGGGTGCTGGTGACTTCTTCGGGGTCGGGCGCTTCGTAACCATCGCCACAGTATAGCGCTGGGACTAGAGCTGGATGAGGGCGCTGGGGCGGCTCGAAGCCGCAGGCTTGCTCAGAACTTCGTTCATCGAGCCGCTGCGAAAGC
>JANXYW010000004.1 GCA_025355835.1 Chloroflexota bacterium | reverse complement strand
GCAGCGTGTCCCGATCGGGCATCCCCGGCTTAGGTCGCAGATGTTCCGGCCAATCGTTGAAGTCGATCGGCGGCGCAAGCAGATCGCCCATCGCCTCACGCATGCGCCGCCGCTCCAACTCACGCGGCGAAAGCTCGGGCTCCACCTGCTCACGCTTGCCGAGCGCATGTCGGATACCCGCGAGCAACGACGCTGATGACAACACCGCGACAAGTGCGGTCGCAACGGTTAGATAGATTCGTCTCATAACCCTGGTATCGTACCGAATCCGCGTCTCGCCTCGCGCAACTACGCCACCCGGCCCATCACCTCAAGAATGTCATATCCCGAGACTTCCTTCGACTTCGCGGACAGCTCCGCCAGGTACTGCGTTGAGACCTTGCCAGCCTGCACGGCCTTCGCAAGGTCCATCAGCATGCCCTTCGTCGTCGCCTCGTCGTAGAACTCGCCTGTCTCCGGGTCGGCGATGGAGCCGCCGCCGAGGCGATGGTACACCTCCAGCGATCGTTTCGTCTTCTCGATCTGCTCATCGTCGGGCGTGAACACATCATTCGCGATCTCGGCCTGCTGCGGGTGAATCACCCACGTGCCGTCCATGCCGAGGTCACGCGATCCCTCGTTCTTCTCGCGCAGCTGTTGCTTGATGATCGCGGCTTCCTCCGGCGACGTATCAGGGCGGATCAGCCGCAGGAATGCGTTGTCGACGACGTGCAGCGCCGCCGCTTTCGCTGCGACCGCCGTCGCCTGCTTGGCGTAGTGGAAGTTGCGGTTCTGGTTGTCGATCATCTCGCGCACACCCATGGTCGAGCTGAAGTCGGCGATGCCGAAGATCAACCCCGCCATGCGCGTCGATGCCGTCGCGATCTGGTACGCGTTGATGACCGCAAGCGGCGTCTCGATCAGCGCCTCGATCTGGACATGCGTCGTCCAACCGCCCTGCACCTCCAGCGCATCGAGCAGTCGCGACAGGTGGACGATATCGTCGTGCGTCTCCGTCTTCGGCAGGATGATGCCGTGGAACTTGTCCGGTGCGCCGATCATGATCGCCTGCACGTCGCCCAGAAAGTACTTTGAACGGATGTTGTTCGGCCGAATCGCGATGACCTTGTTGCCGAAGTCGATCGTGTTCAGCGCCTCGACCAGCACCTTGCGGCTCGCGTCGCCCTTGAATTCGTACGGACACGCGTCCTCGAAGTCCGGCATTACATGATCGACCGGCGCGCCCGCCGCCTTCTCGTTCATCTTCAGCGTGTGGCACGGATACGTCAGCTCCGTCCGCGGGATCACAAACCGATTCTGCTTCTGCATGATGTACATCTGGTCGGTCTCCTGTCGTCAGTCGTAAGTCGTCGGTTGAATCGCGGCCCGCGCTTTCAACTCGCGAGCCTAGTGCCATCCAAACATCCAAGGCCGTACGGACGCAGCTTTAGCTCCGTCCGAACGTCCGGGACGGAGCTAAAGCTGCATCCCTTACGTTCTCTGTTCCGTCTCGATGCCGTTGCTCCTCTGCCGCGCGCCCCGATCCGTCTCCCGTTTCTCGCATCCCGCTTCCAACCTCACGCTACCAGCGCCCGCGCGATCACCTTCAGCTCCAACGTCGCCTTCACGCCTTCAAAGATCGGCAGCACCTGCGCGTCAACCACATAGCGGCTAATCCGATCCTCCTCGGCGTAGCCCCAGCCGCCGTGCAGCAGCTGCGCTTCCTGCGTCGCCCACACCGCCACGTCCGACGCGAACAGCTTCGCCATCGCCGGGCCGAGCGGCGCCCGCGCTTTCGGATCTGTTTCGCGCGCCACGTCGTAGGTGAACTGGCGCGCGGCGGCGATGCGCGTCGCCATCAAGCCGATCTTGTACTGCGTGAGTTGATACTCGCTGATCGGCTTTCCGAACTGCACGCGCTGCGTCGTGTACTGGCATGCTTTCTCGATCGCCGCTTGCGCCACGCCGAGCGCGCGTCCGCCCGTCTGCAATCGGCCGATCGCAAAGCCTCCGAGCGTCAGAAAGAAGCCGCGTCCTTGGCCACCGTCTTCGCCCACGAGGTTCTCCGC
>JANXYW010000003.1 GCA_025355835.1 Chloroflexota bacterium | reverse complement strand
GATCGAGTACAGCATCGCCGACCCGCTGGAGCAGAAGACGACGCTGACGGCGACGCCGGCTTCGCGCGATATCAGCATCGCGTCGCTGACGAACCTTGTCGATGTCGAGAATGTCGAGTGGCCGGTGGGCGAGTTTCCGCCGCGCCTGGTCGGCTTCTCGCTGTGGCAGACGACGCTGACGATGGACGCCGTCAACGCGCCGTCGGCTGCTGACAACATCAACATCTACTGGACGCGGCTCCACACACTCGACGGTAGCACCTCGACGATCCCGCCGCGCTTCGACGAGCTGATCACGGAGGGCGCGGCCGGCTACGCGGCGCTGGACTGGACATCGTTCGCGACGAACCGCCTGAACACGGCGGGCGATGACGTTTGGGGCCGCTACAAAGCGTTCGCCGACGAACGGCTGCGCCAATTCCGCGCCGATCTCTCGCGCCTCGGCCGCAACAACACCGTGCGCCTGCGCCGCCTCTACACGACCGACGCGCCGAGCATCTTCGAGCAGAGCAGGGTGAAATACTAACGTCGCTCAGTCTTGCGGTCTCTCGGGCATTCAGGCCACTCTCGAGCGACCAGCGAACGAACAACTGAGAGACAGAGCGACTGATCGACAGAAAGGCGCAAGGCTATGCGCACGTTACCGGCGGATCTACTGGCGGCGCAGCGGAGCGCGAGCGCCGAGCCGCAGGTCGACGTGATCGTCGAGAACAGCATGGTTGGCATGCGGCGGCTCGACTTCCTACAGCTCGACGCGACGGCGAACACGATCGCGAAGCACGATGCGTGCGTGGCGGGCGACGGAAGCGTGACGCGCGTGCGTAGCGACGGCGCGGGCGGCATCCTGCGTCAGCGCAACACGACGCCCGGCAGCGGCTCAGGCTACTCGGGTGCGTGGACGACCATTGCGACAGGCAAGGGCAATCAGATTGCATGCGCCGCACGCGGGTCGCGCGTCGCGATCGTCTATGTGGATGCTGCGGGCACAGGAATCAAGATCGTCGAAAGCCTCGATAGCGGCGCAACGTTCGGCGGCGAGAACGCCGTCGTGGTCGCCGCGGCGACCGTCGCCGATCTGGCGGTCGCGTACAAAAGCAGCAGCGGCGACCTGGCGATCGCGTGGGTGACGGCGACGACACTCAACATCATCAAGCGCACGTCGGGCGCGTTCGGAGCGGCGTCCGGCAGCGGTTCGACGTTCAGCAGCCTCAACGGCGTCGCGATCGCATTCGGATTCGACTACGACCTCGCCGTGACCGGCGTCGAAGTCACAACGCTGAAGCCCTCGTTGTGGACAATCGTCTATGGCGACGGGAGCGACGCCCCCGTCAACACGTGGGGCGCGCTGAATACGCAGCAGCAGGCGGAATCCGACGCGTCCGTGACGTACAAGGCTCCATCCGTCGTCTCGACCGATGCGTATCGCGTCGACTTTGTGGAAGCCGATGCGTTTACGGGCGGCAACACGCGCGTCTATCGCACGACGATGCATCCGGCGATGACGTTTGCGGCTGGTCCGTTCACGTTGCGCGCGCCAGTGCCCGTGAACTACGGCGGCGCTGAGGGCCTGGCGCTAGCGGCGGACAGCGGCGGCAGCGGCTTCTTGTACGAGACCGCGCCCGACGTTGTGTTCCGCGCGCCACAATCGCAATCGCTCGCGACGCTCACGGCGAACGTGCTGGCAACGCAGATCGACGAAGCGCACGACCGCACGAGCGGCTGGATCGACATCGACAACACGAGCGGAGCGTACGCGGGGCCACCGGCGCCGATCGCGATCGGCAATCTCCTCGGCGTTGCGTGGGGCTATCGCACGACGTCCGGCCTGCTGTCGTCGCGGATGCCTGATCTGTGGATCGCATCGTTCGAGTATCGGCGCAGCGGCGGACTATCGGTGCTGCGTCTGCACGTCGAGGGAGGCTGGGATCTCCTGCGACGGAATCGGCAACGAGCGCAGGTGGTGCACACATCGGACACGTACCTGACGGTGCTCCAGCGCATCTTTTCGCGCGCGGGGCTACAGCTCACGACCGCATCAGCATCGACGCGCGCGCAGACCGTGACGCCGAAGTTCACGATTGCGCCCGACACGACGGGGCTCGATTCCGTGCGGCGGGCGCTTGCCTATGTCGCGGACCGCATCCGCATGCGGACGATCGCGGGCGCGACGATCACAGAGCCGTTAGCGTCGGCCGCGAGCGACTACACGTTCGGTGCGGCGCATCCGCTGCGCGAAGTGTCGCTCGTCGCAGCGCCGCCGACGGTCAGCGAGTCGCAGGCATTTGGCACGGGCGCGTTCGGCGAGTCGATCGACTTCGCAAACGCGGGTCTCAGCCTCGGAGCTCGTGAGGAGCAGCGTGATCTGACGAGCGCGAGCGGCGCAACCGCCGCTGCAACCGCTGCCGCCCACCTGCGGCAGCGCACACTCGATGTCGGCGCCGGCAGCATCATCGTTCCGCCGAACTGCGGGCAGGAGCTTCTGGACGTAATCGACTTCACGGATGCGCTGATCTCCGCATCGGCAGTCAAACGGCGCGTCACGCAGATCCGCTGGCGCTTCGACAAGCGGCGCGGAGTGTACGAGCAGACGCTGTCGCTGGGGAGTCTGTGACTCACCACTGAGACACAGCGGCACCGAGGTTCTATCGGGGAGTTTGTGAGGCGCGATGACTGATGTGCGGCAGGGGACGTTGAAGGCGTTCGACAACGTGAACTGGCTGGCGACGGTGCAGGTGGCGGGATCGCTCGCGCAGTGGCTACGCGGCGTCCCGGTCAGCCGATCGATGGCGGCGGCGGAGATGACGGCGGGACGCAAAGTCGCGCTGGCGCTATTCGACGCGACGAATCCGGCGGACGCGGTGGTGTTCGCGGTGTGGACGTGATCGGATCCGGCGCCAAATATGCAAAACTGCAATTCAATGTCATCTATGCAACGAGACCGGCATCATAGAACTTGCGATCGGGCTGCGATATCCCATCGAGGCAGACGCAGGCGTCAGTGGCTACATCGAGAGTCTCCGCGAGCGCATCGAGGCCATCACGATCGCACCCGCAGACTGACCGCCGCGCAGGCGTTCTGCGCTACGCTGCCCACATGAGAACCCGTCAGCGAATCCGCCACATGAAGGCGATGCCATGACGCCAGAAGTTCAAAGCAGGCGCGTTGCGCCGTCGATGCGGATCGGCGGCAAGACGTTCGTGTGGGGGGCGCGCACGTACATTATGGGCGTAATCAATGTCTCGCCGGATTCGTTTTCGGGCGATGGGCTGGCGAGCGTCGATGCTGCTGTCGAGCAAGCGCGCCGATTCGTCGATAACGGCGCGGACATCCTCGACGTCGGCGGCCAGTCGACACGCCCGGGCGCGAACAAGAGCGAGGCCGGCTTCGACGAGATCACGGCTGACGAAGAGATTCGCCGCGTCGCGCCGGTGATCGAGCGCGTGCGCGCGGCGTTGCCGGACACGCCGATCAGCGTCGACACCTACAAACCACACGTAGCGCGCGCGGCGCTCGATGCCGGAGCCAACATGATGAACGACATCTGCGGCTTTCGGCACGACGCGGAGATCGCGCGCATCTCCGCAGAGCACATGGTGCCGGCGATCGTCATGCACAATCAGCGCGGGCGTGAAGCGGTCGACGTAGTGGCGGCGATCATCGAGGGGCTGGCCGAGTCGGTGGCCATCGCCGACGGCGTAGGCATGCCGCGCGAGCGGCTGATCGTCGATCCGGGCTTCGGGTTCGGCTGGCGGCCGGAGCAGAATATGGAGATGTTGCGGCGGCTCGGCGAGCTGCGCGCGCTCGGCCTGCCGATCCTTGTCGGCACGTCGCGCAAGTCGACGATCGGCGCGGTGCTCGGCGGCGCGGCGGTCGAGGATCGCGTCTTCGGCACGGCGGCGTCGGTCGCGATCGCCATCGCGAACGGCGCCGACATCGTCCGTGTGCACGACGTCGCGGAGATGAAGCAGGTGGCGATGGTGGCGGATGCGATCGTGCGCAGCGATCGGCCTGCCATGGAAGGTGCGGCATCGTGACGCGCGTCTTCCTCGGCCTGGGTGCAAACATCGGCAACCGCGAAGCGAACATGCGGCTGGCGCTGCGCTGGCTTGCGCGCGACTCGACCGTCGTCGCGGTGTCGTCGCTGTATCGATCCGAAGCGATCGTTCTGGCGGGAGCGGGGGCAGGGCCGGACTACCTCAACGCGGCGTGCGAGATCGAGACGGAGCTGGCGCCCCACGAGCTGTTGCGCTTCGTGAAAGACATAGAGCACGAGATCGGGCGCCGGCCCGCCGAGCGCTGGGCGCCGCGTTGCATCGACATCGATCTGCTGCTCTACGGCGATGTGGTGGTCGAGACGGCGGAACTGACGGTGCCGCACGCGCTGCTCGCCGAGCGGAACTTCGTGCTGCTGCCGGTGGCCGAGCTGGCGCCGGACGCCGTGCATCCGGTGCTGGGGAAGATGATCGGCGAACTGGCGGAAGATATGGACTTTGCGGGGCTCGAACATCTGGCCGGGCCGGAGTGGGCGACGGGGCACGAGATTCACCCCGGAGGCGCGGAGGACGCGGAGGTTCAAGAGGGGAGGAAGCCCGCGGGCGGCACGTAGCGCGGGCTTTTCAGCCCGCGTGGGGCTTGTGCTGGGATGGCGTTCGCGTTGACATATGGGGCGGGGTGCGATGCAATGCTTGCGCGCGAGGCATCGAGCGGAGGAGGACTGACGGTGGAGCTGGATCCGAACGAACTTGGCACGCTGGACCTCGACGGAATGTGGGTGCCGTATGTCGATCTGCACGACGAGAAGTTCATCCCGACGCGCATCACGCTGGGCAAGGATGAGTACGCGTTCAGTTCGAGCCAGATCATCTTCGGCCACGGCGCGACGTTGCCGGGCAAGATTCGCGACCTGCGCGCCAGTGGCAAGAAGCCGATGATTGCCGAGCGTGGCGATCGCTACTACGTCTTCGTGACGCCGCCCTAGGCGCACGATGCCCCCGAAGAAGAAGATCAACGAACCCCACGTCAAGTTGTACGAAAGCGACTGCCCCACCTGCGGCCGTCACTACGAAGGCAACTTCCCCATGTGGGTGCGCATCGGCGACTTCCCGTGCATCTGCGGCGCGACGGTGCCCGCGCCGTCCACGCAGGGCGGCTACGGCGATTACGACGACTAGGGTCGGATTCACCGCAGAGCCGCAGAGGACGCGGAGTGGTTGGGGCTTCGCGCAAGATGTAGCGTGGACTTCCATGCGCGCAGTCAACACCAGTACCCGCGGAGCTTAAGCTCCGCCCCACGCGTCGACCAGCGTAGCCGCAACGCCTTCGAGGCGGGATCACGCAATGTGCCAGCACGGGCTTTCGGCGGAGCTTCAGCTCCGCCCCACGCATCGACCAGCGTAGCAGCAACGCCTTCGAGACGGGATCGCGCAATGTGCCAGCTCGGGCTTTCGGCAGAGCTGAAGCTCCGCGGGTACCTTGCGAATCGAGAGCAACGGACTGACGGCGCACCGAATCGACCCAGTCGCCGCGGCTGATAAACTCCCCGCATGGAATATCGCGTTCGCGTTGAGCGGAGCAAGCTGAAGTTTGCGGCGGCGCACATGGCGACGTTCGGCGGGAAGATGGAGCCGCTGCATGGCCACAACTACGCCGTCACGATCGAAGTGGCGGGCACACTGACGGACGACGCGTGGGTGTGCGACTTCTCGACACTGAAGTCACTCGGCAAAGCGATCTGCGACGAGCTCGACCACAAATTCCTGCTACAGGCCGGGAGCAGCGCGCTCGAGATCGACGAGGGGCAGACGAACTACAAGGTGCGCTTCGGCGACCGCGGTTTCGTCTTCCCGAAGAGCGACGTCCTGGCGCTGCCGATCGACAACACGACAGCGGAGCGCCTGGCGGAGTACTTCATCGCGCGGCTGAAGCCGGAGCTGCTGGCGCGCGGCGCGACGAACATCACGTCGATCAGCGTCGGCGTCGAGGAGGCGCCGGGGCAGTCGGCGTGGGCGGTTTCGAGTTTGTAGTTCGTGGTTCGTGGTTCGTAGTTTGTAGTTACGAGCGAAGGCGGACACGCATGTCCACCTCATTCATTTTCACCGATGTGTGTGCGAGAAACGGGGAGGGGCGGACACACAGGTCCGCCCCTACGGTTTCCATTTGCGCTACGCGGCTGGCGCGGACGGCGGCGGCAGCGTGCGGCGGCCGTTCGTCGGGCGGAACTGCTTACGGGCGATGACGATCCCGACGATCGCCAGCGGGATCATCCACCACGAGAACGCAGCGACGGCCAGCGCGACGGTCGCGATGCCGAGCAGCAGCGCGATCGATGCACGGAACGAGTCGGCGGCCACTTCGAGCGGGCCGGAGGTGCCGTTGGTCTTCGGCTTGTCGACCTTCGCGATGACCGGCGGGTCGAGGTGTACGGTGATCGTCGCGAGGTCGGTCTGGTGCTGGACGAGGTTGAGGCGCCCCTGCACTTGCTCGATCTCACCGCGCGTGGCGTTGAGTCGATCCTGTACCGTCAGCACGTCCTGGATACTCGTGGCGCGCAGCAAGAACTGCACGTACTGCGTCTCGGTCGCCTGGAGATTGCGCAGGCGCGACTGCAGGTCGGTGAACTCTTCGGTGACGTCGTTGGCGCCCGACTGCTCGCCCTTCACATCGCCGAGCTTGCGCAGATCGTTGAGCGCACGCTCGTAGGCGTCGCCGGGCACGCGGATCGTGATCGCCGCGGTCTGCTTCTCGCCGGCGTTGCCGAACGTCGAGCTGGCGACGAAGCCACCATAGGTCGTCGCGACGGTGCGCACGTCCTCGAACTTGCCGGAGACGTTGTCCGTCGAGATCGTCAGCGTGGCGGTCTGGATGATCTTACGATCGATCGTCGACGGCAGCGCGCTGGGCGCGCCGCCCGGGCCGGAGTTGCTCTGTGCGCTGGCGCCGGTACGCGGCACCGCTGCGAAGTCGCGTGATTCGGACACGGCGCCGTCGGACGACTGGATACTGTTGAGTGAAGCGCTGTCTGCATTCGACTTCTGGCTGTTCAGCGTGTTGCTGCCGGAACTGCCGCCGGGCGACGAACCGGCCGGCTTGTTGCTCGCGAGCTTCGACGAGCTCCCGCACGCCGCGCCGACGAGTATGACAGCGACCGCGAGCGTCAGGGCTCCTGCTAACCACTGGTGAGACTGTGCGTACCTGGTCATGTTCATCCTCCTCGATAGTGCCTGATAAGGCGGGAATGTGAGTAGGACGCGCGGCGGCGCCGGTTTGTTCCACTGGTTAGCCACGAAGGACACGAAGGTTCGGGGTTCACCGCGGAGCCGCGGAGGACGCAGAGGTTGAGGAGGGATGGTAGGGGACGACACGTGTGGCCTGTGGCGCGGGCTTTTTAGCCCGCGCGGGGCTCGTTGGCGCGACGGACGCCTCGCCGACGCGAAGCGCATC
This sequence comes from Chloroflexota bacterium, assembly GCA_025355835.1. Classification (GTDB taxonomy): domain Bacteria; phylum Chloroflexota; class Dehalococcoidia; order DSTF01; family JACRBR01; genus JANXYW01. Next base: position 331 of record JANXYW010000003.1, on the reverse strand, counting down.
CGCCCATCGCGAGTTCGTACTGCGTCTGTCCGGCGTTGCCGGACGCACAGCCGGGACGGCTATGCCACGCGCTTCGCGTCTCCATTCGGGACGAGGTTACGACTACCGCCCGACCCACTGCGGCGGGCGCTTTTCCAGGAACGCGCGGACGCCCTCCTTGAAGTCTTCGCTGGCGAACATGCGGGTGATGGTGGCGGTGCTATCGGCGACGTGCTCCATCGCGTCGCGCGTGAGGCCGCGGTAGAGCAGGCGCTTAATCTCGGCGGCGGAGAGCGGCGAGCCTTGCGAGACCGACGACGCGAGCGCCATCGCGCGATCCATCAGTTCCGCG
>JANXYW010000422.1 GCA_025355835.1 Chloroflexota bacterium | reverse complement strand
TCGGTGAAGCTGCCGCGCCAGTCGGACGTGCTAAGCACGAACGTAAGCCCCCGTACGGCGCCCGCCGCGGTCGAGCCCAGCACGCAAGCGCAGCCGCCATCGATCGTCGCAACGGCGACCACCATCCGCGTCACTTGGTAGGACGCAGCGGCGCATCACAGAAGTTGAGCGATTCGTGTCCGCGTACACGTGGGTCCTAACGCCGCGTGTACGGAAGGGAACCGGATCTACGGCTCTGGCAGGACCGCAGATCGCCTTGTCGCTTTCTCACCGCGCCGACCTCTCCAGAGCACCAACGATCGCCGCTGGTCCCGAAACTAACCCCCTTCGCAGAAGCCGAATACAATGAAATTGACAGGCCGTCCCGATCGGACTATGCTAGGCTCCCATAGCGCCGCGTTTTCAGGCTTGTAACAAGCAATGGGATGTTGCGCATGCTCCGTAGTATCTCTTTGCCATACTCGATGGCCAGGGTTCGGGGGTTCGGCGCGAAGGACAAGGAGGTCCTCGTGAAGCAGCAGAGCATACCCACGCGGAACGTATTTGCACGGCGCTCGAGATGGCTGCGCTCCGGCAGTGGCACGGCGGCCGGTTCAGTCGCGATGGCGATCGGCGTGGCGGCGCTGCTCCTTCTGACCCTTCCCCGCCATGACCACGCATTGGCCGCTTCGCCAAACCAGATGGCCGTCGACGCCGACGCGGGTACGGCGGGCATTGAGACGACGCGGAGCATTACGGGGACGGCTAATTTCACGATCGGCCTGAACGTAACAGCCGTGGGTTCCGCGAACACGCCCCCCAGCTCGTACTTCGGATACCAGTGGGAAATCGCCTTCCCAACCGTCGGCCTTGGATTTGTGCTGGGTAGCCAGGTCGAGAACACCGGCGCCACAGGGCTCACGACCTGCTCGCCGCCCGGTGACAACTCCGCAGCAACGCCCGATCCGAGTGATACCGTCATCGGGAATGGCTCCGGGTGCATCACGCTCGGCGCAACGCCAGCGACACTCATCGGCCAGACGACGACCTTGAACCTGCATTGCCTGAGCGATGGCGTGTTTGTCGTTTCGCTACTCGATATCAACGCTGACGGCGGGTTCGGCACATGGTTGCTGGATAAATTTGGCAACGCGCTGGACACAGGCACGACCGGCACGACGATCACTTGCTCAGGCACGGGAGTCGGGCCGACGCCGACGCCGACGTTCACCGTGACCAGCACCTTCACCGCAACGAAGACGAGCACGGCCACCAGTACCAGCACCGCAACAAACACGCCGACCGTCACGAACACGCCAACGGCGACCCCAACGGGCGCGACGTCTACGCCCACAATTACCCCCACATCCACGGCCACGAACACACCAGCCCCAACCGACGACCTCGATCACGACGGAGTATCTGACAAGCAAGAGCTGCTGCTCGGCACTTGCCCCGGCTTGCAGCCGAAGTTCGTGTCGCTGCCGCAGTGCCACGTCGGCGGCGTGCTGGCGAACCCGCTGATTCCTGATGCCAGGGATACAGATGGCGACGGTTTGACGGATGGCGAAGAGTTCTACAGCTACCACACGAACCCGCTCAAGGTGGATACGGACAACGACGGACTCCCCGATGGCGCCGAGGTCCTCACGTTCCACACGAATCCGCTCCTCGCAGACACCGACGGGGACGGGTTGACCGATGGCTTCGAGGTATCCGTGTCAGTGACGAACCCGGCGAAGCCAAATACGGACGGTTCAGGATGCAGCGACACTGCGGAACTGGGGCCGAACCACGTTGTGGGCGGCGACCGCAACCCGTCCGACCCGAACGACTTCTTCGACGTGCCGGTACCGGCGCTCACGATTGGCGCGCCGAACGGCGTCCGCAACAACACCATCAACCTCAACGACGTGCTCGCCGTGCTCTTCTATGTCGGCACAAGCACTTCGCTGGGCCCGAACACCAACGGCGTGAGCTACAACTCGGACGTGAACGGCGACCTCATTCCCGACGGATCTGAATACGACCGCACGCCGAGTCTGAATCCCGCCAAGCCCTGGCGGACGGGCCCGCCCAACGGGGTGGTGTCGCTCAACGATGTCATCGTTGCGCTCAAGAGTGTTGGAGATCAGTGCATCGGAGCGGTTCAGCCGCCGGACGATCTGGACCACGACGGCATATCTGACGCGCAAGAACTGGTGCTGGGCAGCTGCCCGGGGCTGCAACCGAAGTTCGTGTCGCTTCCACAGTGTCACATTAGCGGAGTGCTCGCGAATCCGCTGATTGCCAGCGCGCAGGACACCGACAGCGATGGCCTGAAAGATGGCGAGGAGTACTACAGCTATCACACCAACCCGATCGGGGTCGACACGGATAGCGATGGGCTTCCCGATGGCGCAGAGGTCCTCACGCACCACTCGAATCCGCTCCTCGCCGACACCGACGGAGACGGCCTTGCCGATGGTTTCGAGGTTTCTGTCTCGCTGACGAAACCCATCACGCCGAACACGGACGAGATGGGTTGCAGCGACTCGCAGGAACTCGGCCCCAACCCCTTGCTGGGTGGGGATCGCGATCCGCGCATCCTATGGGACTACTTTGACGTGCCGGTGCCGGCACTGTCAGCTTCGACCACGACGGGCTCTCGCGATGGCATCATCACGCTGGGCGATGTGTTGGCGGTGCTGAAGTACGTCGGAACAACGCATGGCGGCGGGCCGAATGCGAACGGGGTTCGCTACGACGACGACGTAAACGGTGATCTCATTCCGGACGGCGTAGAGTACGACCGGACGCCAAGCCTGATTCCCGCTAAGCCGTGGCGCACGGGACCGGCCAACGGCGTCGTCTCGTTGAATGACGTGATCCTGGCACTCGGGAGCGTTGGGACGCAATGCTAATCTGAACGTACGGGGCTCCCAGTCTTGGGAGCCCCGTACGTGACCTTCGCCCCTCAATCCAACCGCTCTCCAAGCCAAGCGGCATGCGCGCTTCACTAATAGGTGCATGCGCGAAGTTCAGTGGCGCAGCGACAGCCGCCCCTTTCGTTCGAAGCATGGGCCGTTCAGCCCCCGTTGAGCAGCAAGCGGTCGGCCCACCGCGTTGGGTCGGAGGCAGATCGGCAGACCGCAGGAGTTCAGCCCGCGCCCTGGATCTTCGAGGAGCGTACGATAGTTATGCAGTCGAACGCGTTCGCGACCCTTGCTAACGGCCGCACTCCGCAGGGTTCGCCGCGTCGATCTTCCAGCCGCCGCCCTCACGGATAAAATTGGTCTTCGACCGGAAGTGATTTTGGTTACCCACGAAGATCAGCGTCCGAGTTTCGATTTGGACGAGAGCCGCGCGGTCGTCTGCACTAAGGACGTCGATTCCTAGTAACGTCACCGTACCTGTAGCCGACTTTCCGAAGGCGAGTTGGTCTTTGGTCACTTTCTTCTTCGCGCAGCTGGAGTAGAGGTTATAGAGCTCGTCCAGCTTGCCGACATTGAGCGCATCTATCTCGCGGCGGACGACATCATCGAGTTCCTTCACGACAGCAGGATCCACTCCGGCGGCCGCGGTTGTCACCACAGTGCCGATCGCGATGGGTGTACCGACGCGAGGCGTTGGCGAGCGTTCCAAGTTCGGCGCGACAGAGGGTTTCGCGCCTGGGGTTGTCGAGCCCTCCAGGACGGCCGTTGTTGATGCAACGGCGCTGGGCGTGCCCTTCTTCGCCGATCCCGACGAGCAGGCGGATGCAAGCAACATGATGAGCAATGCCGACAAAACATAGCGCACGAAAAGACCCCTCATCCGATGTAATCCAGAACGGTCGCCATCGCCCACAGTCGCTGCAAGCGTAGCAGGCGACGGCTCACACTAACGTGTGCGAACGGCTGGCACTACCGCTGCCTCTCTCGCCTCACCTGCCCCAGGAGCCAACCCGCGGCCACGGCTACCGCGATCGCTGCGAGTGCCAGGAGCGCTCGCAGCGTGTCGCCGTCAGCGAGGCTGCCAGTACCAGTGCTAGGAAGCGACGAGGCTCCGCGCCCCGTACCGGGTACGGGTGGTATCCGCACGTCCGGCCGCACCTGCGAAATCGTCCCTCGCGGGTCGGACGGCGTGGATCCGCTTCCGCCGGTCGTGCCTGCGGACGGTGTCCTTGTCGCGCCCGGCGTGCGAGTCGGGACTGCGGTCGCGGTCTGGCCGGGATCGGTCGTCGGCGTGGCGGTCGGCGTCGTCGTCGTCCCTGCCGGCGTATTCGTAGCGGTCGGACTCGACGTCCTTGTCGGTGTGAGAGTACCTGCGATTGTGGGCGTTGCGGTGGGCGTGCA
>JANXYW010000413.1 GCA_025355835.1 Chloroflexota bacterium | reverse complement strand
TGCGTGCCGGCGGTCAGGGTGAGCTGCTTCTCCGTGAGCGCCGTCCGGTCGAGGACGACGTGGCCGTCTAGCAACAGTGACCCCTTGTCGACGGCGTCAAGGAAGAAGGTGTACAGGCCCGTCTCGGGCGCGTCGAGATGGCCCTTCCAGGTCGCGCTGAAGTTGCTGCCGAACGGCAGCTCTTCGTGGTTGCGGAAGCCAACGAATGGATCGAGCTGCTGGAACGCCACCGGATCCGCGAAGTTCGTGTTGTGATAGAAGGTCGCTACGAGGCCGTGCCGCGTCTCGACCGCATCGCCCGAGAAGAGATTGGCCGCCGCGACGGGTAGGCCTTGATCGAGTACAGCGACCTCGTTCAGGCTGTCGATGTTCGCATCGATGCTGATCGTGCGTAGGCCGCGGTACGGCGCGCTGCCGAAATCGACGCGCCCGTTGCCGGATGCGACTTCTTGCCCGTCGATGCGCAGCGTGATGGCGCCGGGCGCGATGACGCTGATGATGTGGCTCTGATAGTCGGCGAAACGGAGAGCGCCGTCCCAACGCGCGTGGAACGGGATGGGCAGTGGCGGCGGCTGCGACAGCCAGTCGAAAGCGAGCTTTGGCTCGCGCCGCGTGACGGGAGCGGCGTCGGGACGCTCGTACGTTGCGCGCACGCCCTGTAGACCGGCGATCGCGTCAGCAGAGACATCGATCTGGTAAACGACCGGCACGGCGCCTAGGCCCGGCGGACTGATCGTCGAGACGGCGGCGGCCGGGTACAGCGTCTTGATCCACGCGAAGTCCGGCTGCTTCGTGGCATCGAGCAGGATGCGCGTCGGCCGGTCGCCGCCGAGCGGCACGTCGCGCGAGAGATCCATCTGGTACTGGTGCAGCTCGCCGGCCGCCGGATCGACGTACGTGATGACCGGCGACGAGAACAGGCTCGATATCAGGATTGTGTGGTTCTTCTCAACAGCTTCCATCCGCCTGGCGACGAAGGTGATGTCCGTGTTGTACGCCGTCCAAACGCGCGGATCGTCCAGTTCCTTGTTGAAGAACGTGTCGTAGTTGCTGTAGGCGATGAGGCCCAGAAGCAGCGCGATGGCCGCGGTGACGCCACCTCGCACCGCCCACGTCTGTGCGCGCGCGTACGCAGCGCCGACGCCGCCCGCCGACGCGCCAGCGGTGCGGGCGCGTGCGGCCGCGTCCCACAGCGCGGCGAGCGGGAGCGCGGCGAGCATCGCGACGCCGGGCGTGACGGCAGAAGATCGAAACGCTTGCGGCGCCTCGAATGCGACGGACCAGATGCCGTTCTGGAGGAAGACCGCCACCCAAACCAGCAGCAGGAAGTGGCTCGACTTATGGAGCCGCGTGAACGCCAGCGCAAGGCCCAGCAGAAATAGGATGCCCGTAAAGCGATCCAGCATCGGCACATTGGGGAGGTTGTGGCGGCCGTTGCCGTCTCCCTGCGAGTTGAACATCAGTAAATGTTTGCGTGTCGATTTGAGGACGGCGTGGTACGTTTGTTCCGTCGTCTTGCCCTTGCTTATCGATGCGGTGTTGGTCCGCGACAGGTACGAATCACGGTGGTTCAACCCCCACAGGGCGACCGGCGAGTAGATCGCCAGCGCCGCCAGCACGACGATGACAATTGCGGCGGCGTGAAGCCGTAGCGTAAGCGCGCGCTCGAAGATGCCGGCGTGCAGCCAGTACAGCACGATGACGACCGGCACGAACGCGCCGTAGAAGCCGGCATACGGCGTCAGGCCGACGAACACGCCCGACGCGACGAGGCTCCACTGCCACCGCCGCCCGCCGCGCAACCCCAGTACGAAGAAATACGTCGCGCCGAGCACGAAGGTTGCGGCGAAGATGTTGGTGACGCCGAACCGGCTGAAGTTCACGTGCCAGCGCATCACCGCAAGCAGGAAGATCGCGAGCACGCCCGTCCGCAGGCCGAAGAGCTGGCGCGCCAGCAGGAACACGAACGGCAACGCGGCGAGACCGCCGATCGTGCTAACTACGCGCAGCGAGAGCACGCCTTCGCCGATGATCTTTGCCGCGAGCGCGTAGATGTAGAAGAACGCCGAAGGAAGCTGCGTGTCGCGGCCGATGAAGATCGGCGGGAAGTCGCCGTCCAGAATGCGGCGGGCGATCAACCCGTTCTGCGCCTCGTCGTACCAGATGCCGACGGGGCGGCTGTTGAGGTCGTGCGTGCGGAAGAAGATGCCCAGCACGGCGGCCGCGCCCAACACGCAGAGCGGCACCGCGATGGCGAGCCAGCGGTCGTAGCGCGCGAAAACGTCCGTGCGCGGCTCGTCGGGCGCGATGGACTGCGCGGTGCGCGGCCACGCGGCGGCGACGACGAACGCGCCGGCCGCGACCAGATAGCCGAACTCGCGCCAGTTCACCAGATGGTGCTCCAGCCGCACCTGCAGGTGGTAGGCGATCCAGAATGCGATCGCCCACAGGGCGACCCGCAACGCCGGCTCGACCAG
>JANXYW010000406.1 GCA_025355835.1 Chloroflexota bacterium | reverse complement strand
GCCGGCCGCGAGGCGGTCGAGCGATATCGCTGGGCGAACGTGGCGGATGCTGTTGGGGCGCTGTATGAGTCGCTGCTGGTTGGGGCGGCCTCTGCGAACGAGCGCCGCGCGGACTGAAGTCCACGCTACGAGGTGGAATCAGCCTCCGGCTTCGACCCGCACCCGTTGATTCGGCACCCGCAAAGCCGATATACTCACAGTGCGCTGTTTTAATTCGTCCGAAGGGGTCGCCGCTCAGGTGTGAGGCAGGCGGCCGGAAGGAGGCCTGCATGGTCCAGGAAGTCGAATCCGCCGTCGTAACGATTACCGAGAAGGCCGCCGAGAAGGCTGTTGCGCTGCTGAAGGATCGTGGCATTGAGGACGGGGCGCTGCGCGTGTTCGTCGTCGGCGGCGGCTGTTCGGGCTACCAGTACGGCATGGCGATCGCGCAGGGGCGCGAAGATGGCGACATCGTCATCGAGCAGGGCGGCGTGACGCTGCTGGTCGATCCGGAGAGCGCGCCACTGATGCGTGGTGCCGAGGTCGACTATGTCGAAGATCTGATGAAGTCCGGCTTCACCATCTTCAATCCGAATGCGACGAAGAGCTGCGCGTGCGGATCGAGCTTCCAGACCGCCGAGGGCGGCGGGCAGGCGAAGAGCTGCTGCTAAGCCGTCAGCTAGACACTTGCGATGCGATGGGAAGGGTCTCGATTTCGAGGCCCTTTCTTGTTGTATGGGAGGTGGGCCCTCACCCTGGATCGCCTGTGGGCGATCCTGTCCCTCTCCCACTGGGGGAGAGGGATGTTCGTGACCGATACTAGACGCATGAATCGACGCGAGTCTTTCCTTGTCGCGATCACGTTCCTGTTGTTGGCGGTGCTGCGCGTTGCGCCGGCTTCCGCAGCTGATCCGGTTCGTGACGAGCGTCGTCCTCATCGCACGTGCGACGCGTAACAGCGGCCGCGGTTAGCGTTCGGCTTCGATGCGGTAGAGCTTGAAGAACTTCAGGTCGGTGGCGAACGCTTCGGTGATGCGGAAGTGCTGCTCCGTCGCGTCGAAGTACGGTTGGTAGCCGGCACCGGCCGTGAAGGAGATGTTAATCCCCTCGACGCTCGTGTAGAGGTAGTAGACCGGGCGACCTTGATCGAGGGCGTGCCGGATACGCTGCACAATCTCGTCCACTTGCTGCGGCCCGTTGCCGGTGTCGAGCGAGTAGTCGATGACGTCGAGGTACTCGATGCGGCGGTTGCTGTCGCGGATGCCGCGCGTGCCGCCGCTGACGACGAGCGCGTCCGCAGGCAGCGAAGCGATCACGGGGCGAAGCTGGCGATAGGCGGCCTCGTCGGAGCGGGCGGCGTTGGATGGCCAGTTCACGATCATCAGCGTGTCCGACGCCGCGAAGTACACGCCGAGCAGCAAGACGAATCCGGCGGCAAGCGCGCGCCACGTATTGCGGGGGATCGCCGACTGGCGGGCCGTCATCTCGATGACCGCGGCGGGCCCGTGGGCCGCGAGCAGCAACGCGAAGGCGAGCGAGGGCAGCATGTAGCGGTTGTTCGCGAATGGCAGCGGGACGTGCGCGAGCGGGAAGATCGTTAGCATATAGGCGCAGACGTAGAGCAGCGTGCGGTTGTGGCGCCATAGATACGCGCCGCCGAGCGTCGCGAGCACGCCGATGAAGGGCGCGCCAAGCACGTCCCCGAACTCCGCGACGGCGTAGAAGGCGATGTTCCCCGCGGCGTGGTCGAGCGTGGCCGGCGAGCTTGTGGCAGCCCTGCTGAACGATCCGCCGATCCAGGCGAAGAAGATATATACGGCGACCATTGTCGCGCCGGCGACGATAAGTTCGCGGCGGAATGTTGAGCGCCAGATCTTGCGCGGGTCGAAGCCGATACGGCCGATATCGGCCCAGTAGATGATCAGCGCGGGCAGGAATGCCGGGTTGGTGGCGCGGACGCTGACAGCGATGGCGAGCAACACGCCGTACGCGGCGAACACCGCGATCGAACGGCCGCGCAGCCAGGGCACGATGAGGATCAGCGATACGATCCACGCCGCGTTCAGGGCATCGAAGAAGCCATCACGGGCGAAGTAGACGAAATGCGGCGCCGTCGCTACGCCGAGGGCGAGGAGCACGGGCGCGATCGCGTCGGGCGTGGCGCGGCGCGTGCCGACGTATGCGGCGACGACGAGCACGAGCGACGCCGCGATCACGACGGCCTGCTGCGTCGCCAGCGTCTGTGGGAAGAAGACGAACGCGGGCGCGAGCGTGACGGCGACGCCGGGCGGGTAGAACGTGGAGAGCGGGAACTGGCCGGAGACGAGCCGGTGCGCCGCGGTCATTTGCTCGTACGTGTCGGGTGTCCATGCCTGGAGTTCGAGCCGGAAGACGCGGAGGAACAGCGCGACCAGAACGATGCCCGCCGGAATTGCGGCGGCGCGGATGGCGGGCCAAGCGCGCGCGGCGGCAGCCACGCCGATCGTCGGCGCGCTCGCGTTCGAGCGGGTGTAGGCCAGCTTCGCCATGCGTGCGTGAACCTCTGCCTATGTTGTCGGCGCGCGGCGGCCTTG
>JANXYW010000400.1 GCA_025355835.1 Chloroflexota bacterium | reverse complement strand
TGCCTACTGTCTACACCTGACGATCCCGTTCGATACTCTCGACATGAAGGCTCCAGAAGGCCGATCGTCCGCCGCGTCCCGTCCGCGAGCCCTTCTGGTGGGGAGCTATCGCGATCCGCTGGGCCTTTGCGGGGACGACCTCGTACCAGCGATCGGCCAGTGCGCGGAGACACTGCACATCCCGGCGACGGCGCCCGTTCGCCAGGCCCTCTCGGTGTTCAAACAGGCATCGCGCGCGATCCGCTACGATGGGTTCGAACTTGTGCATCTCCTCGACCCGCGGTTCGCCGCCATCGGCATGATGTTGCAGCGCCAGTTCGATGTGCCGGTTTCGGTCTCGGTCTCTTCCGCCGATTCCGGGTCGCGCCTGCCGCTCGCGCGGTTGGCCGTGCGCGCCATGAACCACCTCGATCACGGATTCACGGCCGAAGAGGCGGTTTCGCAGGCGATGCGCGCCCGAGCGCCGCGCCTGCCGATGTCGGTCGTTTCGCCGGCGGCGTCCGCGCTGCCGTGGCCTTCGAAGTCGGGCCTGGCACGCGTGACCGGCGCCCTCAAGGGCGCCCGCCCGGGTCGGTTGGTGGTGGCCGTGCCTTGGCCGGAGAACCGCAACGACTTGCGATGGTTCCGCGATGTCGTACTGCCCCAGTTGGAAGCAAATCCGATGTGCTTGCTGCTAGGCGTGCCGAGTCGCCGCGACGCGCGGCTGCTCGTCGGTGCGCCCGGCGTACGCGCCGACTTCCGTGTGCACACCGGCAGGCTCACTGCGGACGTCATCGCATCCGCTGCTCGCTGCGTCGATGCGTTCGTGGTGTGTGCGGCGAGCGAGCCGCCGCCGAGCGCCCCGGCTGGCCGGTTGGCGATCGCGCTGGCAACCGGCGGCGTGCCCGTCGTGACAAACGCTGCGGAAGATGGTCGCGTGCTGGCGCACGAGCGCAACGCGTTCATCGTGGAGCCGAACGACGAACGGGGCTACGTCCACACGCTGAACCAGATTCTCTCGCTGCCGGCAGTGCAGCGGCACTTTCTGGGCGAAGAGTTCGCGCGGTTCACGCTGTCGAAGTGGCCGTGGCGCAACGTAGCCAGTGCGTACAGCGAGCGCTTCGCGTCGCTGGTCGGGCGGCCGCAGATCCCTGCTGACCTGCTTCGCGCTGCGTAACTAGCTGGAAGCTCCGCGACCCAAAATCTACAATTGCTCTGTGATGGAAGACGCCGCCGTGCGCGCGGTCTGCGACATGTTCGATCTTGGCGCGCCGCGCGGTGCACCACGTGCGGTTGCGGGCGGGCTGACGAACCGGCTGTGGCGCATCGAAACGGATCGCGGCGTCTTCGCGGTCAAAGAGATGAACCGCGACGCCGATCGCGCCGACTATGTGGCGTGGTTCGACCGCGGGTTCGCGCTCGAACAGGCGGCGTTTGCAGCCGGCGTGCCGATGCCGCGACCCGTGCCGGTCGCTGAAACGGGGCGCTGTCTCGCTGAGATCGTCAGCAGTGGGGTGGCGATCACGGTGCGAGCGCACGAGTGGGTCGACGGCGAGAAGCTGGACAACGGCACCGTATATCCCGTCGAGGTGGTGCGGCGTGTTGGGACGATCCTGGCGCAGATCCACGCGCTGCACATGTGGGCGGATGCCGCGGTGGCGGACGCGCTCCCCGTGTTCGGCAGGGAGCACTGGCTCGCTCGAGCCGAACAGGCTCAGAGCGTTGACGCCGAGTTGGCGAAGGATCTGCGAGGGCTACTTCCAGCGATCGCCGAGCTGGAGGCGTATCTCACATTGGCACACGACGACACGACGCCGCTGCTGCTCAGCCACCGAGACGCCGACATGAAGAACTTCATGCATACGGACGCCGGCTATCTGCTGCTGGTCGATTGGGATCAGGCCGGCCCTGTGAATCCAAGGCATGACATTGCGAACCATGCGTTGGCGTGGGCGGGCGTGCATCTTGGCGATCCTGATGCAGCGAACGCGCGTACGTACGTCGATGCGTACCGGCGGGCTGGCGGCGACGACGAGCCGTTCCGTGCAACGGATCTCGCGGAGCTAGTGTCGCTGCGACTCGGCTGGTTCGACTTCAACGTGCGCCGCGCCCTCGGGGAGCGCGTTCGCGACGATGCCGACCGGGAGCTCGGAGCGAATGTCGTGCGGCGCAACGTCGAGCAGCTGCCGCGATTTGCGCGGTCGCTGGAGGCGTGGACCGCTGTGCTTGGCTTGTGATGCTTGACCGTGGCAGTTGCGTTGCAAGGGGGCGGACACACAGATCCGCCCCTTGTAGGTTGGGTGCTCGCGTCTGCGAATTCGATGATCGCCCGGCCGGATGTGACTCATCGCTGACACGCCGGTTAACCTTCGTCGCGGCCTCGCGTTGTTACGTATGCAACTTGCTATCTATACGCCGGCGCAGGCCGCATACTCATGCCCATGACACAACCGCGGTCGATTTCTCGGGTCGTGCTCGTCCTCGCTGCTATTGCCGTGTGCGCGCTGGCGTGCGTCCGAAGCGCTGCATCTCCGCCGGCGGTGCGTGCGCAGGGCGCGGACGATGCGTTTGTCGAACGCGTACTGGCGTCGCTGACGCCGGACGAGCGCGTCGGCCAGTTGGTGATGGTGAACTTCGTTGGCGACGACGTTTCTGCGCCGTCCGATATCGCGGCGCTGCTACGCGACTACAAGGTCGGCGCGGTGCTGGTGACGTCGAGCAACGGCAATATTGTCAATCGCGATGACACGGCCGGACAGCTTGCGACGCTAACGAATGGGCTGCAGCAGCGTGCGTTCGAGGCGACGCGGCGCACTGACGCTGCAACCGGCGAGTACTTCCTGCCGATCTTCGTCGCCACGGACAACGAAGGCGATCTCTTTCCGTATACCAACGTGACGCACGGGTTCACGTCCGTGCCGAACGCTATGACGATTGGTGCGACATGGAGCAAGAAGGACGCCGAGGCCGCGGGCGCGGTCGTCGGGAAGGAGTTGTCGGCCGCTGGCGTCAACATGCTGCTGGGGCCGGTCGTCGATGTTTTGGGCAATCCGCGATCTGGCGGGAATGGCGACATCGGCATTCGATCATTCGGCGGCGATGCGGCGTGGGTGGGCGAACTGGGGCGCGCGTACGTGCGCGGCGTCCACGCGGGCAGTGGGAGCCGCTTGCTCACGGTCGTGAAACACTTTCCCGGTCACGGCGGCAGCGACCGCGGCACCGACAACGAAGTGCCGACCGTGAACAAGTCGCTCGACCAGTTGCGTGCGTCCGACCTGGCGCCGTTCGCGGAGGCGGATCGCGTAGACGATGCCGATCTCGGCGCTACGACGGACGCCATGATGGTGTCGCACATCCGCTATCGCAACTTCGTGGCGGGCGCGGCGACGCCGTTCACGAGACCGATCTCGCTTGACGCGCCGGCGTTCAAGGCGCTGATGGATCTGCCGGAGTTTGCGAAGTGGCGGACATCGCACCTGGTTATGAGCGATTCGCTCGGCGTGCCCGCCGTCAAGAAGTGGTACGCGCAAGAGACGGGCAATGCCGACTTTCCGAATCGCACGGTCGTGCGGGATGCGCTGCTGGCGGGCAGCGATCTGTTGCCGCTGGTTGAGTTCTACAAAGATCCGGATCACAACGGCTGGAAGTCGAACCAGCTTCCGCTGATCCAGGACAGCGTCACGTACATGCGGCAGCAGTATGCATCGGATCCGGACTTCCGGCGCCGGGCCGACGATGCGGTTCGGCACGTCATCGCGACGAAGGCGAAGTTGTACCCGAAGCTTCATCTCGATCAGGTCGTGGTCGATACGGCCGCCGCTTCGACGGTCGCGGGCGGCGGCGCCGACGCGATGCGCACGCTAGCGGAGGACGCACTGACGCTGCTGCAGCCGCAGAGCGTCGCCGAGCTGCGAGCGCGGTTGCCGCGCGGTCCCGTAACGCCGGATCGTGTATTGATCGTCGAGTGCTGGGAGGACTGCTATCCGTATCGGGTGATGCGGAAGGCGGCGCTCCAAGAATCGCTGCTGGCGCTGTATGGACCGGGCGGTAGCGCGCGGATACGTGCGGAAGACGTGACAACGGTTAGCTACGCCGAGTTGGACGCGTGGCTCGGCGCGCCGACGGATCCCGTGAACGCCGCGATCGGTAAAGCGGTCGGCGATGCGTCGTGGATCGTGCTGGCGCTGACCGAGTACAACCCGATCGGCAGACCGGTGTCGGGTGCCGCGAAGCGGCTGCTCGCGTCGCCGATCGATCTGCGCAACAAGAACCTGATCGGTATCGCGTACAACGTGCCGTATCATCTCGATTCGACAGAGGTCAGCAAGCTCGCCGCGTACTTCGCCGTGTACAACAAGACCGATGCGGCGATCGAGGCGGGCTTCCGCGCACTGTTCGGTGACATCGCGCCCAAAGGACATTCGCCCGTGAATGTGCCTGGCGTGTTCTACAACGTTGGGGACGCCGTGCAGGCGGATGCAACGCGAGAGATCCTCGTGGCCGTCTTCGGACAGCAGTCCAACGCCGTGAAAGACGCGCGCACCATCGCCCTGGTTGCCGGGCCGATCGTGGATAAGAACGGTAATCCGGTACCGGACGGAACCGTGGCCTCGTTCGAGCTGGCGCGTGCGAATGGCGGTACGACGGCCGCCACGGGGACGACGACCGATGGTCTCGCGGGTGCGCAGGTGATCCTCAACGGGCCAGGCGCGTACACGGCGATCGCGCGTGTCGCGGGCATCGTGTCGAAGCCGCTGACGATCACGGTGTCCGGCGCGATCGTCAGCGGCCCGACGCTGGAGCCGACGTCAGGCCCGGTAGAGGCTACTCCGGCGCCGGGGGGCAGTGGCTCGAACGTGCCGCTACTGGCGCTGGCGATCGGCATTCCTGCGGCGATTGCGCTGGCGGTGGCCGCTGGGTTTGGTGCGATGACGTATCGGCGGCGGCGCGCGCCGGTCGCCGTGCTGGACGCCGCGGTGATTACGCCGCCGACGCCTATGGCGCCGGTCGAGCCGCCTGCACTGCGCGTGGATGCCGAAACACGCCGGGTTTACGTGAAGGGGGATGAGGTGCGACCGGCGCTCTCGGGCGAGCAGTTCCGTTTGTTAGCGTACCTCTATCAGCGTGCGGGCAAGGTCGTCGCACGTGAGGAGTTGGTGCTGCAGGTGTGGCCGGACGCGCATGCGGAGGGTGTGTCCGAGGAGGCGCTTGACGCGTTGGTGCGGCGCGTGCGCGAACGCCTGACGCAGGCGGGCGGCGAGCGGTCGTACATCGTCACGCTGCGCGGACAGGGCTTCCGGCTCGACGCCGCGACGGTCTGAGTGGGCGCTCTGGAGATGCGAAAGAGCGACCGTCGGTCGCTCTGTGGTTGCTGGTAGCAGCGGTTGGAATCGAACCAACGACCTACCGATTATGAGCCGGTTGCTCTAGCCTCTGAGCTACGCTGCCGTGGACGCCGGCGCATCCGATTGAGTGGGGAATGGTACGCTTGGCGGGATTCGAACCCACGACCTCTACCTCCGCAGGGTAGCGCTCTATCCACTGAGCTACAAGCGCATGCGTACTGCGCGAATGCGGAACACAATGGTGCCGAGGGCGGGATTTGAACCCGCACGCCCTTGCGGACACTACGCCCTGAACGTAGCGCGTCTGCCGTTCCGCCACCTCGGCGTGGGCCGTCCGCGACAGCTTGGGGATTGTAGCAGGGGCGTGGATCGCCTACAAGCGAGCGTGTCGGATCTCGCTTTTCGCCCGTGGGATCGGTGAGCATCGCTAAACGGCTCCATCTTGGCGCCCGGCCAGATTGCCACGTCGAAGCGTGCCCTCTACGATGCCGACATGGCGAACATCGAATCGCGACTTGCTGCACTCGGCCTCGTTCTGCCACCGCCATTGCAACCGCCGCCGGGCGTTGTGTTGCCGTTTCAGTTCGTGCGACTCATCGGTCGCCGCGCCCTCATTTCGGGTCACGGGCCGCAGAACGCGGACGGTTCGCTGGCTCAGCCTCTGGGCAAACTCGGTCGCGAGGTTTCGGTGGAACAAGGCTATGTTGCCGCGCGCCTGACCGCGCTTTCGATCCTTGGCAGCCTGCAGCGGGCCCTGGGTGACCTCGATCGGGTCGCATCCTGGGGTCGAATCTTTGGCATGGTCAACTCTGCACCGGGCTTTCAGCAGCAGCCGAGCGTCATAAACGGGTTCTCCGATCTCATCCTCGAGCTCTACGGACCGGAAGTTGGCGCTCACGCCCGCAGCGCGGTCGGCCTCGCCGAGCTTCCCTTCAACATTCCGGTCGAAATCGAGGGCGAAGTTGAGATCGTCGCGTGATCCCGGGCGACGTGCGGTTCGGCGCGAGCCAGAGCCGGCCGGTGTGTAGGGAACCCATCGTTAGTCTTGAAGTAGTGGTGGGCGGTACAGGACTCGAACCTGTGACCTCTTCCGTGTGAAGGAAGCGCTCTACCAGCTGAGCCAACCGCCCGCGGACGCACCTGCGATCGCGTGTTCGCAGCATTCTAACAGCGCGGCGATACGCCCTCAAGCCGCCGGATGGCTCTTGCCGCGCGGCGAGCCGCACTCCTACACTTACTTCGATGATGCATCGCACCGCCGCGCTCGCGTCCGCCGCGTTGCTCCTGGGTGCAATGATCGCCGGTTGCAGCAGCGGTGGCAGCTCGAAAACACCCACGCACGCGCCCACGGTCTCGGCGACCTCCGCGCCCACGAGATCCGCTACAGCCACGCCATCGCTTGGCATTCGCGCGATGGATCTCGCTTCCGTTGCCGACGTGCGGGCCGTGATCGCGTCCACTGGCGGGTCGTACCTGCAGGACGAGGTCACGTATGCCGACGTTACCGGCGACGGGATCGACGAAGCCATCGTGCCGATCGATTCAGGTGGGACGGCGGGCGACATCGCGTTCCTGGTACTGACGCCTTCGGGCAGCGGCACGAAGACACTGCTGAAGCTGGCGCCGGCGAGCGGCTCTGGCGGGCTCGCCGTCGCTGTCGAAGGTGGACAGATCGTGATGACGCAGCCGGTGTACGGGCCGGAAGATCCGAACTGCTGTCCGGGAGCGCTGCGCAAGACGACGTATGTTTGGAACGGCACGGCATTGGCCGTGGAGTCGGTGAAAACAGAAACGAACCCGGGTGGCGGCGGCAAAGCGACGCCCGTGACGCCGTAACAAGGGAGCAGCATGGCGAGTCCGATCGGACATGGGTTGGTGGGTGCGTCGCTCGCACGGCGACTAGGCATGCGTTCGCGCGCCGGGATGGCGGCGTGCGTCGTGGCGGCGGGGCTGCCGGATTTCGATGTGCTCGCCGGGCTGCTGCTTCATCGCAACGCGTGGAAGTTGCACATCCACGGCGAGGGCACGCACACGCTCGGGTTCGCCCTGACCAGCGGCATGCTGGCCGGGTTCGGTGGGCTCGTCAGCGCCGGGAGCGCGGAGGGCGAACGTGATCTCGTCGCCGATGCGATCGCGGGCGCGATCCTCGTCGGTTCGCACATTCTGCTGGATGCGATGCCGCTGCCGTACTTGAAGATTCGCAAAGGCACGCCGTTGCAGAAGGCGCTGTGGAAGAGCGCATTCAACTGGACGCTGGACGCCGTTGTGTACGGCTTCGTGGCATCGAAGCTGTGGGTCGGCGATGCGGATGGCGATTCGGCATGAGTACGGGCGGCGAGACTCGACTGCATCTTGTCGACGAACTGCGATTCACGGGAACCACGCCCAACGGTCACATGATCGAACTGGATTCGCACTCGGATGGGCCACCGACTGCAGCGACGCCGATGCAGCTACAGCTCGTGGCACTCGGCGGCTGCACGGCAATGGACACGATCTCGATCCTGCGCAAGATGCGGCAGGACGTCACGTCGTACGATGTGCGGCTCAGCGCTGAGCGCGCCGACGAGCATCCGCGCGTCTACACGTCGATTCTGATGACACACGAATTGCGTGGGCGCGCGATCGTCGAGGCGAACGTGCGGCGCGCCATCCAGCTGACGATGACGCGGTACTGTCCCGTGTTTGCCATGCTGTACCCGAAGGTCGAGATCCGTGAGCGCTACGAGATCACCGACGACGGTACGGGTGTGGTGGTCGCTGGTGAGGTTTCGCGCGAGGACGAGGCGGCTTCGGCCACGTAGCTTGCGGCTCCCTGCTCCGAGCAAGATTCAGATAGACCCGCGGCCCATCCACGTGCGAACATTGCGCGGGTGGAATCGCGACGGACGATTTTGACGCTTCGGATTGCTTGTTGCAACCAGTTGCAATTACAATGGAGCGCAGGGTGTCGCCATGTGCGCTCGTGCCGATACTCTTCCGGGTATTCCCTGACTATGCATCACGTCGAAATTGTCTCTCAGCTCGAATCGCACCACATGGAGCAGCTTCCTGCGCTCCTGGATGCCGCCACGCACGCCGACGGTCACGAGCCGCTGGGCGAGCACAAGTTTCTCCGACTGCAACGTGGGGATGACCTTTCCGAGGCGATCTTAGCGTTCGAGGACGGAGCGCTCGCCGGGTACGCTCACACGGTGACGTACGGCGACGACGACGAGCGACGCGCATCGTGCGAGTTGGTGGTCGATCCGACGCAGCGTCGTCGCGGAGTCGGGCGCATGCTGCTCTCGCAAGCGATCATGACGGCGCAGGGCAAAGGCGCGCTACAGCTCGATCTCTGGGCGTACAACGACACGTCGGCCAGCCAGCACATTGCCGCGCAGTTCGGCTTCACGCCGGCGCGACGGTTGTTGCACCTGCATCGCCACATGAGCTCGGTGCCTGCTCCGGCGGCTGTGGCGGGCGCTACGATCCGGGCGGTGCGGCCCGGCATCGACGACGAAGCGTGGTTGGCGCTCAACAATCGCATCTTCGCCGGACACCCGGAAAACGGGCGATGGACGCTGGACGATCTGCGTGCGCGCATGGCGCAGCCGTGGTTTCGCGCCGACGACGTCTTGCTACTCGAGTTCAACGGTGCGCTTGCAGGGTTCTGCTGGTTGAAGGTTGAAGAACGAGCCGCGGACGGCCGCGTCGGCGAGGTGTACGTGATCGGCACTGCGCCGGAGTACCAGGGACGCGGCCTCGGTCGCTACCTGCTTGCGTCGGCCCTGCGCCGTTTGCGCGAGCGCGAGGCCGCCGTCGCGGCGATCTACGTCGACCAGTCGAACGATGCGGCGATTGGCCTCTACACGGCAAATGGATTTCACTATCATCACGTCGATGTCTGCTACACGCGCGGCCTCGGCGCAGACGTCGTTGTTCCGCCTGCCGGCATCGACGCGCGGCGCGTCGTCGCGGCCTGACGCAGCCCTACACTGACGCAGCCCGAACTTCCCGATGACTCACGGATTGGCTACCCTGTGCCGTCGGCTCCATCGCCGGCTCGATTGGAGTAGCGCATGCCGACAACGCTCAAGGCCGGGGATATCGCTCCCGTGTTCGACCTCGAGGACGATCATGGCGCGCGCGTGAAACTCGCGGATCTCCGCGGCACGTGGGTCGTCGTCTACTGGTACCCCAAGGACGACACGCCTGGCTGCGCGACCGAGGCGTGCGAGATACGCGATAGCTGGAGTTTGATCTCCGCCGAGGCGGCGCTCTTTGGCGTCTCGCCAGATGGCGTGAAATCGCATCAGAAGTTCAGGGACAAGTTCAGCCTCCAATTCCCGCTTCTGGCGGATGCCGATCACGCGGTGTCGGAGAGCTACGGCGTCTGGGGACCGAAGAAATTCATGGGGCGGGAATACATGGGGGTCGATCGGACAACGTTCATCATCGGGCCAGACGGCGCCATCGCGCGCGTGTTCGAGAAGGTGAACCCGGCCGGCCACGCGCTGGAGATTTTGCAGGCGCTGTCCGAACTGAAAGCGTAGCGACAATGGAGGGATCGACATGCCCCAAGGAAAATGTGCGTTCTGCGGGACGTTCGTGACGAGCGGCGGCATTGCCATGGGCAAACACTCAGTCGCGTGCGCCGCGTGCGCCCCGCTCGCGAACAAATGGCTCGAGAAGAACGCTGAACCCGTCGCGGTAGCGGTTGGTAAAGCGTCGGCAGGCTGATCGCGCCATCAGGCGGGGTGTTTGATCTCTTCGCGACGCGTCTTCGCACGCTCCTTCGAGACAGCGCGAAGTGTCCAGGCGATCCAGAACACAGCCCACGCCGACATGGTGATGCCAGCGAGCGCTACCCGCGTCGCGTCGACGATCGGTTCCACCGTCACGCCGGTGTCGTTGATGTGAATGACGGCCACGGGCGCTGATCCTCCACCACCGCCTCCACCGCCGCCTTCGCCCTCCCCACCATCGGTCGCGGTGTTGCCGTTCGTCGAGGGCAGGTCCTTGCCGCCACTGCCGCGGCCGAATCCCATCCCGTACCCAAAGGTAACGCGCGCTGCCGGAATGACCGTGTGACCGATTCGCTCGATCGGGGTGCCGAAACATGCGCCGACACCGAGTTGATCCGGGATGGCCGAGATCTGGCGGATCACTTCGTCCGAGGTCATCGTCGTGTCCATGCGTGTGCCTCCTTAGCTGCGTGTGAGTAACTTCGTTGCGATGCGTGCCGCGACCGGCATTGCTATGAGCATCAAGAGCGGACTTGGCAATGGAGTGTTCTTGATCCGGTGGCGCTCCATACCGTCGTCGCGCCGCACGACGACAGCCACCGGATCGTGGGACTCCAAGACGACGCGCCAACCGCGGCGGCCAAATCCGAGACGGCGCACGCGTACGACGCCATCGATCGCCAGGGCGTCGGATGTCAGGACGGGGACCGAGCGCTCCTCGCTGCGAAACATCGATGCGGCCCTTCCTGAACCATCATGGCGACCTCGGGGCCAGTCGGCAACGGCCAAACGGTTCTTGTTTTCGCAGGCTGCGGCGGAACTGTCTCGTCGGCTTGACAACAGGGAGCCTCATGCTCCAGTATGTGAATGTGAACACAATCACAAGTCAAACGAAAGAAGCAGTCTCAGAAGGCAGCGCTAAACTTCGGGAGTCCGGCACGCGCGGCCACGAAACGCCTCGGATCGTGCCGTGGAAGGGTGCTCGGCGCGTCGAAAAGGCCGCGCGCGAGCGGGACGCGCTGGCCATATCCAGTACGAGCGACAGGGAGTGATCCGCGGGGCGGGGGCGGGCGAAGTAGTATGGAAGCCGCCCATCGCCTCAAACAGGAGAACTCCGTGTCGCGATTCCGCTCCATCTGGCTCCTTTCCGGCCTCGTTCTCGCTGTAGCGGCGTTCGCGGCCCTCGGCAGCGGCAGCCAAAGCGTTAGTGCCCACCCGCTCGGCAATTTCACGATCAACCACTACGACCGCATCGACGTGGCCGAGACGGGCATCCAGGTGTACCGCGTGCTGGACATGGCGGAGATTCCGACGTTCCAGGAGCGCCAGAAGATCGATGCCAACGGCGACGGCACTGTCGATGACGCCGAGAGCGAGGCGTGGGCGGCCGCGAAGGTCGACGACCTCAAATCGCACATCACGCTGACGGTCAACGGCCATGAGGCGAAGCTCTCGGATGTCTCGCACACGCTGACATTTCCTGCCGGGCAGGGCGGGCTGCTGCTGGCGCGTTTGACTGCGACGTATCACGCGGATCTGCCGGACGGCTGGCGTGATGCCTCGCCGAAGATCGCGTTCACCGACGACAACTATGGCGACCGCATCGGCTGGCGCGAAATCGTCGTGCGCCCCGGGCTGGGCGTCGAGGTCGTTGGATCAAGTGCGCCCGCGCAGGACATCAGCAACGAGTTGCTGAATTATCCGCAGAACTCGCTCACGAGCCCGCTCGATGTGCGCACGGCGGCGTTCTCGTTCAAGCCGGGAGTCGGCGCCGCTCCAGTCGCATCGACGGATGCTGACCACGCGCGAGCGATCCGCGGCAATACAGACACGACGCTTTCGAGCTACGCCGACCTGATCGCGAAAGACCACCTCAGCGTTGGCGTCGTCATTCTGGCGCTGCTGGCAGCGATGGGGTTCGGCGCGATTCACGCGCTGTCGCCCGGTCATGGCAAGACGATCGTTGCGGCGTACATGGTGGGGTCTCGCGGAACGCCGAAGCATGCGCTGCTGTTGGGGCTGACCGTGACGGCGACGCACACGTCGAGTGTGTACGCGCTGGGGTTCATCACGCTGTACCTGTCGTCGTACATCGTGCCTGAGACGCTGTACCCGTGGCTCGGCATCATCTCCGGCGGGCTGATTGTCGTGATGGGTCTGTCGCTGTTCGTCGGGCGGCTGCGGTCGAGCGGGCTCATCGGCCAGGCCGGCGTGTGGCTGCGCTCGCGCGGTTCGGCGCGGATCGTCGCACGGCCGCGGCTCGCATTCGCGACGAATGAGTCGGGCGCGATGATGATGTCCGCCTCCGCGCCACACGATCACGAGAGCGCGCATCACGGCCACGGACACCGTCACGACGCTGCCCATCCGCACGACGACGAGAGCGCGGTTGATGTTGAGCACACCCATGACGACGCAGCCGAGCACAAGCACGGTTTCGGTCCGGCGCACAGTCACGCGATCCCAGGCCAGGATGGCGAGCCAGTGACGTGGCGGCGGCTGATCGGCCTGGGCATCTTTGGCGGACTGCTGCCGTGCCCGTCGGCTATCGTCGTCATGCTGAGCGCGATCGCACTGCATCGTGTCGGCTTCGGGCTCGTGCTGATTTTGTTCTTCAGCCTTGGGCTGGCGGGCGTGCTCACGGGCATCGGCTTCGCGCTGGTGTATGCTCGGGCGATATCACAGCGGGTGCCACTGCTGGGCCGCCTGGCGGCGCGTGCCGAGCAATCGGGCGGGCTTACTTCGCTCGCGGTGCGCGCGTTCCCGGTCGCGAGCGCGTTCGCCGTCGTCGGCGCCGGGCTGGTGGTGACGCTGCGGGCGCTTTCGCAGCAGGGCATCTTCTAAGCGCCGATCCTTGCTCGCGCGAATCTCCACGTTGTGTCACGATCTCGCCCAAGTGCCAGAGGAGGTCGTTGCTCGATGGTCAAGCTGATCTACTGCATCTCGAAGAAGCCGGAGCTGAGCGTCGAAGAGTTCCAGCGCTACTGGCGCGAGACACACGCGCCGATCGCGGGCGCGATCCCGGGGCTGCGTCGCTACGTGCAGTGCCACGTCGTGCCCGAGTTGTACGCTCGACAGGCGCCGCCGTTCGACGGCGCGGCCGAGCTGTGGTTCGATGATCTCGACGCGATGCGCGCGGCGATGCAGACGCCGGAGACGGCAGCGGCGTTGGAGGACGAAAAGAACTTCATCGACCACAGCCGCGTGGCGTCGTTCGTGACGATCGAGAAGGTGGTCGTTGAGTAGCTGCCGGTGGGAACCTCACCCCGACCCTCTCCGCCGCGCGGAGAGGGCGACGACGGGCGGGGTGCCCGCGCTCTATATCCGGGACTGTTGCCGAAGGCGCCATGCGCCGACGCGGTCGAAGCGAAGGTCGATCGAATTCAGATCGCTGGTGCTGGTTGAAAATGACCGGGGTCAGGCGTTGGCTCGATTGGCCCGCCGCTGCTGCCGATCTCTTTGCTCTTCACTAGCTTCTTCATGTTCATCGCCGCCGCTGTGAGCCACACCTGGATCTGGACTCTCCATCTGCCGCGCCACTGCGCACGCCGCAGCCCATGCAGTTCCTTCGCGATCCCGAACTGCGTTTCGATATAGACCTTGCGTTGCGCGTAGCGGGCCCGGCCATCGTCGCTTTCGAGCCAGCGTTTCGTGTCTTCGAGCAGTCCTCGGTCGAACGAGCGGCGGAGCCCACGCGCCTTGCCTGTTGGTGAGCACTGCGCACGGAAGACACATGGCTCACAGACACCCGGCGGCGCCTTGTACTCCGTCATGCGCTCGCTCCGCCTGACGGAGGCGGGTGCGAGCGTTTCGCCAGCCGCGCAGGTGTACGTGTTGTGTTCGGCGTTGTAGGTGAAGTCGCGGATGCTCCACATGCCGCCGGGGCCGCGTTTGTTCGCTGCGCGGTCCGGGATCGTCGCGCGAAAGCCTCGCTCGGTGAGCCAGCGGTAGTTCTCCATCGTGCCATAGCGGCGGTCGGCAACGACGTCGATTGGAGGCTTACCGGTCTGCCGGATGTGCTGGCGCAGGACCTCCTCCAGCATGTATTCGTCCGCGATCGCGCCGGGCGTGGCGACCGCAGCCGTGATCACGCGCGCCGGGTGATCATCGACGGCGACGTGCGCCTTGTAGGCGAAGTGGACGCCGAAGGTCGTGTGGCTCATCAGGCTGGACTCCGGATCCGTGCGGCTGACCTTCCGTTTATTCGCGGCGGTCGGCGTGCCGGCTGCTGCTTCCTCTGGCGGCGGTTTGTCATCGGTGCGGGCTGGATCGTCCGGCGTCTGATTCTCAGCGAAGACCCGCTCGATGTACTCGCGCGCCGGGATCGGCGGTTCATGCGCTTCTCGCGGCTGGAGCGAGTCGAGCGACGCGTTCGCCTGGATCAGGGTCGAGTCCATGAAGACGGCCTCGCCCCGCACCAGGCCGGCTGCCTTACAAAGCTCCACGGTCTGATCGAAGAATGCCTCGAAGACGGCTAGCGGGAAGCGCACGCGAGCCTTCGAGAGGACGCTGTGATCGGGGATCGTCTCGTCGAGGTCGTAGCCGAGCAGCCAGCGGTAGGCGAGGTTCACGCGCATCTCGTCCATGAGCCGACGCTCGGACGTGATGCCGTACAGATAGCCGACAAGGAGCATTTTGAAGAGGACGACGGGATCGATGGAAGGTTGGCCGGTGTCACTGTAATACGGGCGGGCCAGTTGATAGACGAAGGAAAAGTCGATGTGGTCCGCGATCTGGCGAAGCAGATGCTGAGGCGGGACGAGCTGGTCGACGGAGAGCTGGTAGTAGAGTTTCGTCTCGTGCTGATGGCGTCCCATCATGGTCCGTTCCTCCTTCCGTGGGGGAGCGAGCCCGGCGACAGTATAGCATGATGAGAGTTCTCATGCGCGTCGTACAATCGCGCTTATACGACGCGCGACGCTAGCCGTGTCCAGGCACGGCGGAAAACATGACGATGGTCAGCCTTCGGCCCATAAGCGTCCCGGACAGCGACTATCGGCCGACATCGCAGTCCCATAGCGATCTGGCCGATGACCTTCGGCCGGCATCGCCGACGCGCGTGCACCACTTCGTCGTCCGGCGGCCGATGCTGATTACGGGACGCTGAACTTGGCGGATGGCACGTGCATGGGCGTTTCCAACGACACAGGTCGCGTGCGGCGTGTTAGAGTTGTACATCGGGAACGCGCCACCAGCGTGCGCGGGCCCGCGATCCCCGGCGACCACGACGGAGGCACCACATGCGACGGATACTGACACTCGGACTGGCGGCGCTCGCCCTCGCCACCTTCACCTTGCACAGCGGCGCGCAGCACGCCCTAGCCGCTGAACCCGGCCCGACATCGCTCCCTGCCCTGCTGCAACCGGCGGTCGCGGGCTGCCCGGTCGGCGTGGAAGTGACCAAGGACCCGGGGCCGGTGGGCCTCCCCGGCATTGCCCTATTCGTCCCGCCCAGCGCCGCCGGCGGCGGCTGCGCCCAGGGCATCGCGGTGATGAGAGACCCCGGCCCGGTCCAAACGCCCGGCATGGCCTTCGGCCTGCCGCTGAACGCGGCGGACTGCGCCGCCGGCACGGCCGCGCTCAATAGCATCCTCACCGCGCTGGGCGGCACGCCGCTGCCGGGCACGCTGCCGGGCACCGGCGGTTCAGGCCCGCCAACCACCGACGCCTGCCCGGACGGCACGGCCGCCATGGGCGGCATCCAGACCGCCATCCTCGCGGTGATGCGAGACCCCGGCCCGGTCAACTGTCCGAGCGGCACGATCCGCAGCAGCGAGCCCGGCCCGATATCGCTCGGCCGCGGGACGTTCGTGCTGCTCGATGCCGGACCCATCCAGTGCCCTCTCGGCACGGCCCTGCTGATCCAGCAGGACGCGGCAGGAAGCGCGCGCGGGGTCCTGGTGTTGTTCCGCGACCCCGGGAAACCGGGGGCGGGGCTGACACGCCCCGCGTCGTTTCAGCTCTCCCCATTCGTTCCGGTCGAGGGCGAGTCGTCGGTAGACCCGCGCCCAACCCAGTAAACAGCGCGCCAGTTGCGCAAGCTTCATCACCAACGAGGAGGGCGGCCACACGGCCGCCCTCTTGCTCGTCCGCCGCTTGCCGTCCAACGTCGTTGCTCGGCTATCCTCCCGTCATGGCGATTCCGGAGCTCACCCTACGCCGCGCCGAGCGACTGCTGCACCAGCTCATCGAGCGACGACTCTCACCGCGCGTCCGCAACGAGATCCGGATGTCGGTCGAAGTACGTGGAAACAACGTCACGCTCTTCGAGGATCGACCCGTCTGGCGCATGCCGGGACAATGGACCCATGGCAAGGTCGCGCAGTTCCGCTACGACACGGCTACCGATCGCTGGACGCTGTATTGGAGCGATCGACACGGCCGGTGGCTTCTCTATGAGGATACGCGCCCGGCCGCTGACATCGCCGCGCTCATCCGCGAAGTCGACGCAGATCCCGTCGGCGCCTTCTGGGGCTAGCGGCCTGTAGTACCGGGAGCTCCAGCTTCGGCGACGCGCTTGAACTGGCGAGTTCGGCAACAGGCCCATCCAATGTGCGACTACGTGCGGCGTTCGCTAGTGATCGTACATTCGCGATGGCTCGGTACGATCTGGCGACTAGGCGCAGATCTTGAGTAGCGCGTCGCGGACGGCGAGGGACTTCTCGAGGACTGCTTCGGGGCTGTCGGCTACGACGAAGTTCAGGTGTTCGCAGCCGGCTTCGATGTAAGGCGCGAGGAACTCGGCGATCTCTGCTGGCGTGCCGTACGGCGTGTACTTCTCGAAGCTCGCGAATGGGACGCGATAGAACGCCTCCATGCTGCCGACGACCTTCTTCTTGGCAGCCTCACGATCGGCGTCAACGCCCATCCAAAACTGCATGCCCCGCGGGAAGACGACATCGCCGCGTCCGGCCTCGGCCGCGAACTCGGCGATCTTCTCGCCGGCTTCGTTGAACCGCCGCACGGACACCCAGATGCCCGTCCAGCCGTCGGCGTAACGGCCGGCGCGGCGAAACGCGGCGTCCGATCGGCCGCCAGCCTGCATCGTTACACCGGTCGCGCGAAAGGGCTTCGGGCGCATGCGGACTTTGTCCAGCTGAAAGTATTTGCCGGCGAACGTGGTCTCTTCCTGCGTCCACAGGCTGCGCAGGATCTGCATCGACTCGTCGGTGCGGCGCGCGCGCGTCTTGGGATCGACCCCGCACGCCCACCACTCGTTCTTGTCTTCGCCGCCGATGCCGATGCCCATGATCAGGCGGCCACGCGAAAGCTGGTCGAGCTGCGCGGCTTGCAGCGCGACCGGCGTCGGGTGACGCAGCGCGAGCAGATAGACGCATGTCTGCAGTTCGAGCCTCGTCGTGGCAGCGGCGATGGGTGCGAGCTTGATCAGCGCGTCGCTGCCGGAGCCGTAAAACGTCACGTGGTCGCCGACGAAGACGCCATCGACGCCGGACGCTTCCGCTTCGCGCGCCCATTCGATGACTCGATCGTCTGAGCCGCCGGCGGGGACGAATATCTTCGGCATCTTGAGCGACATTCGGCGACTCCTTCCTGCCGCGACTAGCGCGCCGGCCCGATGATCCCGGCATCGCCGAGCTTTGCAATTTCATCCCACGTGTAGCCGGCCTGCAGCAGCACCTCTTCGGTGTGCTCGCCGTGGTGCGGTGCAAGATGCGTGATCCTGACGGGTTCGCCGCCGATGGCGATGCCGATTCCGGGCAGGCGCACGGGTTCGTGACCGGGACGCTCGACCTCGTGCACGTAACCGTTCGCGAGCACCTGCGGGTCTGCTGCCACTTCGGAGTAGTCCTGAATCAGCGCGGCGAAGAGACCGATGGCGTTGAGGCGATCGACCCACTCGCGCGCGGGCGCCGTCAGGAACGCCTCGTCGAGGATGGCGATCAGTGCTTCCGCATTGGTGCCGACGCGGCCGACGTACGTGTCGAAGCGCTCGTCGTCGATGATGTCGCGCCGGCCGATGACGGTGCAGATCTCGTCCCATGCGCGGTCGAGCAGCATGCCGATGACGAACCATTTGCCGTCGCCCGCGCGATACTCGCGCCAGAACGGCCGTGAGCCGCCGCGGAATGCACGCGGGCGGAGCTTGTTCGTGAAGAGATGTGTGGCGATGTCGAACGCCTGCAGCGATATCTGGCTGCCGAGCAGCGACGTATCGAGCTTGAGGCCGCGTCCCGTCGCGTTGCGGCTGACGAGGCCCGTGAGCGCCGCGATCGCCACATGCAGCGCGCCGACCTGATCGGCGATCGGCACTTGTGTCGGCAGCGGCGGGTCGTCTGGCTCGCCATTTGTTGCGGCGAATCCGCCTCGGGCCTGCGCGAGGAAGTCGAATGCGCCGAGATCTGCGTCCGGGCCCGCCGGGCCGTAGCCGGACGCCTGGACGTAGACGATGGACGGGTTCGCCACGGCGACGGCGTCGTAGCCGAGGCCGAGGCGCTCGATCGCGGCGATACGGAAGTTGTTGACGAAGACATCGGCGCCGGCGGCGAGGCGCATGAAGATGGCGATGCCATCCGGATGCTTGAGGTCGAGCGCGATCGAGCGCTTGCCGCGATTGTGGGCTTCGAAGTAGCTGCTGAGGCCGAGATCGGGGTTCATCCAGGCGAATCGCCCGGGGTCGCCGGACGCACGCTCCTCGATCTTCACGACATCGGCGCCGAGGTCGGCGAGCATCGCCGTGGCGTACGTGCCCTGCTGCCAGATGGTGAGATCGAGGACGCGGATGCCTTCGAGCGGTCGCTGCATGGTCGATTCTCGCGCGCCCAGCGCCGGGTGTCCAGACGAAGCGTGATTGACCGTCGATGTCGCATCGCCTACAACGTTGGCGTGACCCACTCCCCGCTCGACGCCCTGGACACGTATGCGCGCCTCGATCCAGCAGACCTTTACGGCCGCATCGCGGCGCTCCCGGCCCAGATCGATGAGGCATGGCACGCGGCGCGCGCGTTGGAGCTGCCCGACAGCTTCCGCGAATCGGATCGCGTCGTCGTGCTGGGAATGGGCGGGTCTGGTATCGGCGGCAGCCTGCTGCGGGCGCTGGCGCTCGATCTGGGCGCGAAAACGCCGGTTGACGTCGTGCGCGGCTACGAGTTGCCGGCATTCGTCGATGAGCGGTCGCTGGTGATCGCGTCGTCGAACAGCGGCAACACCGAAGAAGTCGGCGCGACGTTCAGCGCCGCACGGGCTGGGGGCGCCAAACGTCTCGCCATCACGACCGGCGGGCGCTTGCTCGAAGCGGCGCGTGCAAGTGGCGCGCCCGCGCTGACGTTCACGTGGGGCGGTGAGCCGCGCGCAGCTCTGGGGTGGAGCTTCGCGTCGCTGCTGGCGATCTGCGGGCGGCTCGGGCTGATGCCGGACGTTCAGGCGGACGTGGCGCCCGCGCTGGCGGAGATGCGCGCGCTCGTCGCGCAGATCGGGCGTGACGTACCTGAGGCATCGAATCCCGCGAAGCAGCTCGCGCGGCGGCTGTCGGGCACGCTACCAGTGTTCGTCGCGGCGCAGGCGCTCGCGCCGGTGGCGTATCGCTGGCGGACGCAGGTCAACGAGAACGCGAAGTCTTGGGCGATGGCCGACGAACTACCGGAGATGAACCACAACGCGCCGCTGGGCTATGGCGCGCCCGCGAACGTCGCGGCAGCGATGCACATCGTACTGCTGCGCCATGCCTCGATGCACGATCGCATCTCGCGGCGCGTCGACCTGACGCTGGAGCAGTTGCGCGCGGCGAACGTCGCGGCGGAGGTGATTGAGACTCCGGGATCGTCTGTGCTGGCACAGATGCTGTGGGCGATCCAACTGGGCGACTTCGTCAGCTACTACCTGGGGTTGCTGTACGGCGTCGATCCGTCGGAGATGCGCGCGCTGGAGTGGATCAAGACGCGGTTGGCGGCGAGCTAGCCGCCGGGCACACTCGTGGTCGGCGACTGGATGAGCTTCTCGAAGTTCGTGTCGCTGCCGAGGATGACGACGATCGATGCGCCGCCGGCGGACATCGTGGCGCGCTCTGCGGCCGTCGCTTTGCGGTAGCCGCTGTCGGGGATCTTCAGCCAGCTTGCCAGCAAGTAGCCGTTCTTTTCGTGCGTACCGTCGAGGTCGATGACCTCCGACTTCGCGTGTGATGCGCCGTCGAACACGTTTGCGGGGTTGAGATCGTTCGCCGGGTAGCCCTTGCCGATGATGTAGCTGACGACCTTCGCCGCGAGGCCTTCGACGCCGGCGCCGTTCTGCACCTGCACCTTCACCGGCTCCGGCGTCAC
>JANXYW010000340.1 GCA_025355835.1 Chloroflexota bacterium | reverse complement strand
CCCCATCAGCAGCCGGTCCGAGTAGCGGAGCTGCCAGCCGTTCTCGAGCTGCATCACCACGCAGGTCTTCGGCCGCTTGCGCTCGGACGGCTGCAGATATTGGAACCGCCCCGCGAGCATCGGATTCACGACGAGCACGCGTCCGTCCGCGAGCCCGAACAGCAAGAACTTCCCCCGCCGCAGCACCTCGCCAAAGCGATTGCCGGTGAGCGCAGCCTCGAAGTCGCCCGCGCCGCTGCGCACGACGTGCGGTATCAGCGCCTCCGCCTTCGTCACCTCAACGCCAACGATCCGCTCGTTCAAGAACCCACGAATCGCCTCAAGGTCCGGAATCTCAGGCATGCCGGTAGCGTAGCGCGGGCGGTTGGGGGTTGGAAGCGGGGCGTGGGACGCGGGAAGCGAGAGGCGGGAAGCGGGACGGGTTTGATCGTTTTCGGAATTTTTCGTTTTGGGGTGCACCGCAGAACCGCAGAGAGCGCGGAGGAATGATGTTGGGGAGATCGGGGCAGGCTCAGCTATAGCGCGACGCGTGCCTCACCAACGCGTCCCAGACGCACTCAGTGAAGCAAACGGCTTGTGGCGCGTCAGGCAGGGCTGGCATGGGTGATGAGTAGATGTTCTTCGTGGTCAGGATGCTAAGAAGCTTCGACTTCGCGTCCGTCTCCTTATGCTCGAACAGCGGATGCTCTGCTCCAATCTGGCCAGGCACCATCATCTTTCTCTTCTTCGTGAAGTGAACGAGATAGGGAGAGTAGTCCGGCGTTCGCAAAGTGTCGAAGAATGTAGCCATTCGCGCGAAATATAGCACCACCGCGAGGTTCCCGCTGCAAGTGGCGTATTGCGCGCCACGAATACGGTGACACGCACACCTCCGAGTTCGCCCTACCCCGCGCGTAACATCGCCCCAGCCGAACGCCACGCAGCGAGAGACTGACAGACCGAAAGACGGAGAGACCCCATGCGCGGAGGACGCCGCCCCGGCGCAGGCGCGCCCGCAGGCAACACCAACGCCCTTAAGACCGGCCGCCACTCCGTCCGAGTGAAGGCCGTCATCGACGCGCTCCTCGCCGATCCCGAAACGCGCGAAGTCCTGCTCCGCATCGGCGCAAAGGGCCGCACCCGCAATGTCTACGCGCGCGAACTCGCCATCGCCATGACCCGGCTCATGCACGACCAGCCGATCGCCGAAGCGAAGCGCGCCCTCGCAATCAAACTCGCCGACCTCACTGTAGCCCGCAACGCAGCCGATCAGGTCAACGCCGAGATCGCAACGTTCGAACAACAGCGCGGCCGCGACGCCTTCACCGACGCACCGCTCACCCACCGCCCGCGCCAGGCGCCAACGCAATGGCAAAGCACGCAACACGTCGTCAGCCACTTTCCAAACCCGTCGCGCGAACCCGACAACCCGCCCTTCACCTCCGCCGTCGATGGCCGTCCCTACCCGTTCGGCCCCAACGGCGAGATCGACGACGAAGAATACGACCGCCTCCTAACCGAATGGGAACAAGAACGCTACGGAACACATGAAGATGAATCGTCTAAGACCGCCACGCAGCCACAATAGCAGGGCCACGGCTCCTCCTACTCCATTGAAACCTCTGTGCTCTCTGTGTCCTCTGTGGATCAATCAGAAGATCAATCAACCAACAGCTTCCGGAACAATCACCCAACGGGAGAAATTTGAAAAACAGCACCACAATCAAACGCCCGAAAGCACGCAAAAGGGGCGGACCTTTCGGCCCGCCCCTGCGGTGATCGCTATCGCGCTGCGGCTATGCGGTGACGGCTACTGGTTCCGGTGCGGGCGCGGCGGCCGGAGCGGTGGTGCTCTTTTCGAAGGTGAAGTCGCCTTCTGCGTAGTCGACGCGGATGGTGTCGCCTTCGGTGAAGTCGCCGGCGAGGATGCGGCGGGCGAGCGGGTTTTCGATGCGGCGCTGGACGGTGCGGCGCAGCGGGCGGGCGCCGTAGACGCGGTCGTAGCCCTCCTTCACCAGCTCGGCCTTCGCGGCCTCGGTCACCTCGAACGCGACCTCGCGATCGGACAGCCGGCTCAGCACCTCGTGCAACATCAGCTCGACGATCTTCGCCAGCTCCTTTTCGGTGAGCGGCTCGAAGACGATGATCTCG
>JANXYW010000339.1 GCA_025355835.1 Chloroflexota bacterium | reverse complement strand
GCGATGGAGGAGCGGCAGGTCACGGCCGACGGCGTCACGCATAAAATGCCCGAGCCGTACATCGTGCTCGCGACGCAGAACCCTATCGAATACGAGGGCACGTTCCCGCTGCCGGAGGCGCAGCTCGATCGGTTTCTGCTGCGCATCCACCTGGGCTACCCGTCGATGACGGACGAGGTGCTGATCATGGAAGGGCAGCAGCGGCAGCACCCGATCGACGCGCTCGAAGCGGTCACAGGCCCCGCCGAGATCATCAGCATGCAGGCCGCGGTAAAGGACATCTACGTCGACCCGTTGATCAAGCAGTACATCGTCAGCATCGTCGATGCGACGCGGAAGCACGGATCGGTGTACCTCGGCGCGTCGCCGCGCGGCTCGCTCGCGCTCTACCGCACGTGCCAGGCGCGCGCGCTGCTCGATGGCCGCGACTTCGTGCTGCCCGACGACGTGAAGGAGCTGGCGTACGCGACGCTCGGCCACCGCATCATCATCGCCCCAGCCGCTCGCGTGAAAAACGCCACGGCGAAGGAGGTTGTCGAACAGACGCTGGATCGCATTCCCGTGCCGGGCGCACGCGCGCGCCAGGGTGCGCCATCCGCCGCATCGCCCGCGCCGTCCGATGCGGGCCAGCACGCGAGCCGCTAGGTGCGCACCATCCGCCGGTTCGCCCGCGGCATTCGTTCGCTTGTCGTCGCCAATCGCTCGCTGGCGTTCGTCGCGTCGCTCTGGCTCACCAGTGTCATCGTGGCGATCTCGACAGGATTCTGGTTGACGTGGCGGCTGTCGTACGTACTGATGGCCATCGTGCCGCTTGCGTATGTCTGGTCGAAGATCAATCTGCGCGGCCTCGAGATCATCGCCGACCGCAGCACGGATCGCTTGCAAGAGGGCGCGCAGTACGAAGAGCGCATCACCGTGCGCAACCGCACTTGGCTCAGCAAGATCTGGCTGGAGATCAACGACCCGAGCGATATGCCCGGCCATGTTGCGCGCCAGATCGTCACCGTGCCAGCGAAGGGTAGCGCGACCTTCCGCGCGCGCTCGACGATCGTGCGGCGCGGCCTCTATTCTGTCGGGCCTGTCGAAGTGACGACGGGCGATCCGTTCGGGCTCTTCCGCCACACGCGCGCGTTCGGCAATGCGCAGAACATTCTCGTTTACCCGCGTGCTGTCGACCTGCCGTCGTTTTTCGTGCCGCCGGCGAACTTGCCGGGCGAGGGCCGCTTCCGCCGCCGCACGCATCAGGTGACGCCGAACGCTTCCGGCGTGCGTCCGTACGCGTCGGGCGACAGCTTCAACCGCATCCACTGGGCCAGCACCGCCCGTACCGGCGAGATCATGGTGAAGGTCTTCGAGCTGGATCCCGCAAGCGATATCTGGATCGTCGTCGACCTGCAGCGCGGCATCCACGTAGGCGAGGGCGACGACTCCACCGAAGAGTACGCCGTCAACATCGCGGCGTCGGTGGCGCGATTCTTCCTGACGGCGAACCGCACCGTTGGATTCATGTCGTACGGCCGCGGGTTCGACGTCATCGAGCCGGAGCGCGGTGTGCAGCAGTACACGCGTATCCTCGAGTCGCTGGCGATGGCCCGCGCCTGGGGCGATGTCTCCGTCGGCGACATGCTCACGAATGAAGCGAGCCGCTTCGGCCGGCACACAACCGTCGTCGTCATCACGCCCTCGACCGACGAGGCGTGGGTGGCGTCGCTGGCGATGCTGCACGCGCGCGGGGTCAAGATCGCGGCCATCGTCCTGGAGCCGAGCACGTTCGGCGGCGATGAGAGCTCGCTCGGCGTCTTCGCGTCGCTCGCCGCGTCCGATGTGTTCTCGTATATGGTGAAGCACGCCGACGATCTGCAGACGGCGCTCGGCGCCGAGATGCCGCAAGATGCGCCATCGAAATCGGGCGGGTAGCCGACTATGCGCGAAGCAAACTGGGACGAGATCTTCCAGCGCCGCAGCTCCGACGACTTCGAGCCGTCCGACGATCGCCTGAGCCGCATCGTGCCGTGGGAAGACTGGCTGACGTTCGTGCTGGCCGCGATCGCCTTCATGAGCGTCGCCGCGTCGGTCAGCAGCGCCCACTGGGTGCGCGACACGCCGTCGCTCTTCCCGATCGGTTTCTCCGCCGTGGTCGCGGGTTATTTGTTCTCGCGACTGCGCTGGCACGAGTTGCTCATCCATCCGCTCGCACTGTTCACAGGAGCAGCGCTGGTCTTCGTCCAGCTGATGGCCGTCGTCTCCGGACATTCGCTGTATGTCCGTACCGACAACCTGCTCGACCGCATGTATGTCTGGTGGTCGGCGGTGACGCAGAACGGCATCAGTAACGATCCGCTGCCCGTCATCGTGCTGCTGCTCGTCGTTACGTGGTTGGGCGCGTACTTCTCGTCGTGGGCGATCTTCCGCTGGCGCAACGCGACGCTCGGCTTGCTGCCCGGCGGCGTCGCGCTGATGTGGAATCTTGCGCTGAGCCCGGGCCACTTCAGCACGTCGCTCGTCGTATTCATCCTCGCAGGCGCGCTGCTCGTCATGCGCATGCACGTCGCGCGGCGCGAGCAGCAGTGGGATCGCGACGGCGTCGGCTATCCGGAGTTCATCAGCCTCTCGACGCTCAACGCCACGTTCTGGGTGACATGCGGACTGCTCATCTTTGTCTGGCTGATGCCGCTGCACGCGCGCTCGAGCAGCGCAAATCAGCGCTGGGACGACTTCACCGCGCCGCTCACGCGCCACTTGAAGCCGCTCGCCCGCGTCTTCGTGTCCGTGAACGCCAAGAAGCCCGTGAACATCCACAACCTCAAAGATGCGCTGCCGTTTCAGGGAAAGATCAGCCTCACGGGCAAAGACGCCGTGCAGGTCGATGTGAAGATCACGCCGGAGATGGCCGCGTTCCTGCGCGAGCAGTCGTTCGATCAATACACAGCCGATGGCTGGAAGCTCAACATCACCAGCGATGTGCAGCTCGATCCCGGGATCCGAACGCTGGTAAACGAGGCCAACGGTGTGTCGGGCGACAACTCCCTCGACGGCGCGCCGTACGCGCCTCCCCGCAAGGACGTCACCGTGAACGTGAAGGTGGAAGGCGGCAACAACGACCGTCTCTTCAGCCTCGGACAGCCGCTCGCGTCCGACCAGCCATCGACTGCGAGCGTCGGTGCGGATCTACCCGACGTGAGCAGCCTCAAGCCAGCCGAGCACCTCAGCAACGGCGACGACTACACCGTCACGGGCAGCGTCAGCGTCGCCTCGATAGACCAACTGCGCGCTGCTGGTACCGACTACCCGTCATGGGTGACGCAGCGCTATCTGGATCTGCCGCGCGAACTGCCGCGGCGCGTGAGATTCAAGGCGCGCGAGGTGACGCGCAGCACCGGCAATCCGTACGACGACGCGGCCGCGATCGAGAAGTACCTGCGCACGTTCCCCAACGACTACAACGTGCCCGCCGCGCCCGCCGGCCAGGACAGCGTCGACTACTTTCTGTTCGACGCGCAGCGCGGCTACTTCGACTATCACGCTTCGGCCATGGCCGTGATGTTGCGCGCGATCGGCATCCCCGCGCGCGTCGCGACGGGCTACGTCATCGATCCGCTGCAGCGCCAGGGCGACAGCAGCACGTTCAAGCTCACGCAACGGCAGGCGTTCGCCTGGCCGGAGGTCTACTTCCCCGGCATCGGGTGGGTGGAGTTCAGCCCGACGCCGTCGCAGCCCGTGATCAACCGTCCCGGCACAGCCAAAGCCGCGCCGCTCGCCGGTTCGAAGAAGCCGGACATCCCGGCCGATGCGCCGGTCGATCTTGGCATCTCGCCCGGCGGCCCGACTGCGCCGCAGCTCGCCGCGGATAACAACTCCAGCGGCGTGCCGCTCTGGCCGCTCATTGCGCTCGCAGCGATCGCGGGCGTCGCACTGACCGCGCTTGCGGCCGGGAAGTTCGCGTGGGAGTTCGGCATGGGCAGCTTGCCGCGCACGGCGCAGCTCTGGGAGAAGACCGTGCGCCTCGCAACGCTCGGCAAGTCGC
>JANXYW010000327.1 GCA_025355835.1 Chloroflexota bacterium | reverse complement strand
GCATCCGCTATGATGTGGCACCGGGGCGGCGTGCGCTTCGGCCAGGCGGCCGCGAGTCCGCACTGACGTATGTTAGACATCCCCCTGTCGGGCTTTACGCCCACGCTCCTTGACGGAGCATCAATCAATATTCCGATGCCGATCGCCATCGCCCTGTTTGTAGGTGGGTTGCTTGGCTACGCGTTCATCAATGCGGTCGAGATCGCGGTGGTGGCTTCGAACCGGTTGCGCGTGCGGGCGGCGGCGGCGGAGGGGCATCGATCGGCGAAGGCGCTGGCGCGGTTGAAGGGGTCGCAGGAGCGCTACTTCGGCGTGGTGGTGATCCTGCAAAACGTTTCGATTTTCCTCGCCTCGACGGCGGGCACGGTGATCGCGGTGGATACGTTCGGGAGCTGGGGCTACTTCTTCAGCTTGATCGCGATTCCACTGATCGCGGCCGAGTTCGGCGAGTACACGCCGAAAGTGCTGGCCGCGCGCACGCCGGAGCGTATCGCGTTTGCGGTGGCGATTCCGATGGAAGTTGTCGTGCGAGTCGCGAGCCCGCTGATCAGCGCGCTCGCGATCATCCCGAACTTGTTCTCGCGCGGCGGCGTCGGGCATACCGTGACGGAAGCCGAGCTGCGGATGATGATCGACATCGGCGCCGAAGAAGGATCGGTGGGCGAGGACGAAGCGGAGCTGCTGGATCGCGTCTTCCATTTCCACGATCGGCGTGTCAACGAGATCATGATTCCGCGCACCGAGGTCGTGTGGCTGGAACGCGACGAGACGGTCAGCGAGTTCTACGCGACGTTCGGCGAATCGCCGCACTCGCGCTTTCCCGTGTATCACGAAACGGTCGACAACGTCGTCGGCATTGTGAGCATCAAAGACGTGCTGAAGGCGCTGGCGGAAGCGCGGGTGACGGATGCATCGCCGCTTTCGGAGCTGATCCGTCCGGCGACGTTCATCCCCGAGACGAAGCTGGTGAGCGCGCTGTTCTGGCAAATGCAGGACGAGCGTCAGCAGATGGCGGTTGTCGTTGACGAGTACGGCGGTGTCGCTGGCGTTGTGACGCTGGAGCTGCTGCTGGAAGAGATGGTCGGGCGCGTCGTCGACGAATTGGGGCAGCCATCGGAGGAGTACGCGGCGATCGACGAGCACACGACGCGGGTCGACGGCGGCATGAGCATCTACGATGTGCGCGAGGAGTTGGAGATCGAGCTGCCGGAAGGCGACTACGAGACGGTCGCGGGCTTTGTGCTGGATCGGTTAGGGCACATTCCGCGCGAAGGCGAGACGATCGCGCTCGACGGCTACCGCATCGCGGTAACGGAAGTGAAGGGCGTGAAGATCGAGTCGGTGGTGATTACGCGAGTTCACGGTTAGCAGTGTTCAGTTTTTTGGGAACGATCCACGAAGAGCACGAAGGACACGAAGGTTGATGGGTTGA
This sequence comes from Chloroflexota bacterium, assembly GCA_025355835.1. GTDB lineage: Bacteria > Chloroflexota > Dehalococcoidia > DSTF01 > JACRBR01 > JANXYW01. The sequence continues at coordinate 809 of JANXYW010000327.1, read as the reverse complement.
GGCGCAGGTTGCACGCTGATTTCGCGCAGGGTTTCTTGAACGACGAGGGCATTCTACGGAATGCCCCTACGCGATCTGTTGGTGTGCGTTGCGGCGAACTTCGCTCGTGAAAATTCAACGGATACGGGTGGTGTTTGCTCGCGGTGAGGCGACGAAGTACATCACGCATCTGGATGTGATGCGGTTCTGGGAAAGGGCGCTGCGGCGGGCGGAGTTGCCGGTGGCGTACTCGGAGGGGTTTTCGCCGCACGCTCAGTTAGCGTTGGCTGCGCCACTGCCGGTTGGCACGACGAGTGATGCGGAACTGATGGACGTGTTCATGGCTGAGGTGATCGCGCCGAAGACGCTGATCGTTCAGCTTACGCCGCAACTTCCGGATGGCATCACGGTCGTTTCCGCGGAAGAAGCGGGGATGGCGCTGCCGGCGCTGCAGGCAGATGTGCGGTTCGCGGAGTATGAAGTAGATATCGCCGCGGCGCGGTGCGATCGCGACGTCGATGCCGGCGACTGGAAGGTCGCTGTCGGCGACGATGTTGCAGACACAGTCGCGCGGTTTATCGCGGCGGCGACGATCGCGTGGGAGCACAAGCGCGAGGATGAAGTGAAGTCGTACGACATCCGATCGCAGGTTGAGGCGATCGATGTGATGGCGCGCGATGGCGATGGCATACGACTGGGACTGCGGTTGAAAAACGACAGCAGCGGATCGGGACGGCCCGAGCAGGTGGCGGCCGCGCTTGGGCTGCCGGCGCCGACGCGGATCCACCGGACGAAGCTGATCCTCGCCGGGGCGTCGCCGGCGCGCGCGG
>JANXYW010000325.1 GCA_025355835.1 Chloroflexota bacterium | reverse complement strand
GGCGACGACGAACGCGCCGGCCGCGACCAGATAGCCGAACTCGCGCCAGTTCACCAGATGGTGCTCCAGCCGCACCTGCAGGTGGTAGGCGATCCAGAATGCGATCGCCCACAGGGCGACCCGCAACGCCGGCTCGACCAGACCAAGCGAGTTACGCCAACGCGGGGACGGAGGAGCTAATACCGTCACGCCGGGCGAGCGCCAGGCAGTGCGAAGTCAGATGAAGTGGCGCAGCCAATTTGTAGCACGTTGCCGCATCATAGCACCGCTGCGGGGCCATCGGCGTTCGCGCGGCAAGGTTCGTCTGCGCCCGCCGCGTTGACGCCTCCCACCCCGCTCGCTACGATGAGCCATCTTCCGTGGGCGGCTAGCTCAGCTGGTTAGAGCGCTACGTTGACATCGTAGAGGTCACTGGTTCGAGTCCAGTGTCGCCCACCACTCTTCCTCTTCTCCGGAACCACCAATCTCGCCGCTTTTTGCGCCGCGTGAACCGCGTTGTTCCATCCGTGAAATCAGGTACAATCGACCCCGACGAGTCGGCACAGCCGCGCGCTGCCGTCCCCGACGACCGGCGACTGACGACCAAGAGACCAGATGTACGGTATTGGCCTGCTCAAGGGCATGGTGGTGACCATCAAGCGCATGGTCATGCCCGTCGCGACCATCCAGTTTCCCGAAGTGACGCGCCCGATGTCGCCGCGCGCCCGCACGAACCTGCTCTGGTTCGACGAGCGCTGCACCGGCTGCAGCACCTGCGCGCAGGCCTGCCCGGACGGCTGCATCCTCGTCGAGACGTCGCCGAACGCCGACGGCACGCTGAACAAGGTGCGCTATGAGATCGACTTCCGCATCTGTATGTACTGCGGGCTGTGCGTCGAAGCGTGTCCGTACCAGGCGATCCAGTCCGGCGGCGTGTTCGAGGATGCGGTGTACGAGTTCGACACGATGTACAAGGACAAGCACGCGCTGACGAAGCTGGCGCACGAGCACTTGCGCCGCAACGACTTCACGTATCCGCACGGCCAGGTCGCACCGAAGGAGATCATCGAGCTGATCGCGATCGACCAGCGCGCGCACCCGGAGCCGATGTCGAAGGGCGAGCGCGTGGTGGGGGCGAGCACGCGTGGCTAAGCTCACACTGAACGGCGTCCAGATCGAAGCGCCCGAGGGCGCGCCGCTCGTCGAAGTGATTAAGAAAAACGGCGTCTGGATCTCCAACCTCTGTTACATCGACGGCCTCGCGCCCTACGCGGGCTGCCGCACGTGCCTCGTCGAAATCGAAGGTGCGCGCGGGCTACAGCTGTCGTGTACCGCGCGCGTCGCCGATGGCATGGTCGTCAACACGGAGGCGCAGCCGGTCAAGGAAGCGCGTCAGCAGGTGTTGGCGATCATCAACGCCAACCACAGCGACCGCTGTCTCACGTGCCACCGGCGTGTGAAGTGCATGCCCGGCGACATCTGCCTGCGCGACGACGTCGTGACGCACCGCTGCGTCACCTGCTCGAAGAACTATCGCTGCGAGCTGCAGTCGACGAACGAGCTGCTCGATATGGGGTTCGAGAACGTCGAGCCGTGGATGCTGGAAGAGCGCACGTACTACCAGACGAAGCAGCCCGATCCGGACCGCGCGAACCCGTGGTTCGAGTTCGATCCGCAGATGTGCATTATCTGCACGCGCTGTGTGCGCGCTTGCGACGAGATCCGCCACACGGGTGCGATCACGCTGGCCGGCCGCGGCTATCCGACCGCCATCGCGTTCGGCGCCGGCGGCCGCATCGACGAATCGAATTGCGACTTCTGCGGCGCATGCATCGACGTCTGTCCGACGGCGACGCTGATGGAGAAGCCGAACAAGTGGATCGCCCGCACGGAGGACTGGACCAGCACGACATGCAACTCCTGCTCCGTCGGCTGCACGATCAGCGTCGGCACGCGCAGCGGGCGCGCCGTGATCGTCAAGCCCGATCGCATCAACCCCGTGAGCGCCGACCAGATCTGCGTGCGGGGGCGTTTCCATTACGATGCCGTCGCCGACAAACAGCGGCTACAGAAGCACCTGGTGCGGCGCGGGCCGGTCGGCACGCCGCAGTTCCCCGCGCACTGGAGCGAACTGATCTCGTACGCGGCGGAGCAGATCAAGGGCGTGATCGAGAAGCATGGCGCGAACGCCGTCGCGGTGCTCGGATCGCCGTTCAACACGAACGAAGAGAACTACCTGGCCCAGAAACTCGCGCGCGACGTCATCGGCACGCCGCATGTCGATTTCAGCGCCGCCGCGCCGAACCGCGCGGCCGCCAAGGCGATCGAGGCCGCGTTCGGCACCGAGGCGCTGCCCGCGGACATGATCAACATCGCCCGCAGCGACATCGTCATCTGCATCGCCGACGACCTCGAATCGAGCCACAACGTCGCCGCGTTGCGCATCAAAGACGCGATCGCCGGAAACGAGGCGGCGCCCGGCAGTGGCCGGCTCGTGCTCGTTTCCGCGCAGAACGGCGAGATGGCCGACTTTGCAGAGCCGTACGGCGGCGTCTGGCTGCGCCCTCGCGTCGGCGACGAAGCGGCAGTCGTCGATGCGCTGGCGAAGGGCGATGCGAGCGCGAGCGTCGTATCAGGCGACGTTGCCGCCGCGCTCGCGCTGCTCCAATCGGCGCGCGACGAGAAGAAGACCGTATCGATCATCTACGCGCCGTCGCCCGTCGATGCAGTCGCCGCCGGCAACGGCGCGCGGGCCGCGGCGAACCTGGCGATCGCGCTGCGGGGCGAGAAAGCGG
>JANXYW010000307.1 GCA_025355835.1 Chloroflexota bacterium | reverse complement strand
CCTCTCCTTCGTCTGCAAGATACATCGGCCTCTCGTTGTCACAGGAGGTATCGGCATCCTGCAAGAAGCATCAACCGTCCCAGCGCAAACGTACGGGTTCTCCCCATCAAGGCCAGGCGGCGTCGACGGTTATCCCGGATCCGGATCAGCGGTTCGAGGGCGCCGCCTGAAGGATATAGCGGAAGTACTGCGACCCATCATTGAAGACAATATCGATGAAGCCGGTGGTTGGGTCGCCCGGCGTGTAGACGTGGGCAGCAACGTCGACCGGCAGACCCAGATAGTCGTCTGTTGAGCTATTCGTGCCAGTCTTGGTGTGTACGGTCACCGATTGTCCGGATGCCAACACAAGCCCGGGCGAAAAGCGTGTCCGCTCGGACGCTCTCGGGTTCGTTACGACGCTCCAGTCACCCAAGTTCACGGAGGCGTTGCCGGGGTTTGTGATGCGAAACGTTTGCTCATCAGTTCCCTGAAGGAAATCCTCCAGGTCTAGAACAACATCGACGGGTTCCGTGTCGGGGTCCCCATCCGCGTCCTGTGGCGGCGACGCGGCCGCTCCAGTTGTGGTCGCGATCGAATTGGCCTGACTGGCCGGATAGGTCTTGCCAGCGCGCGTCTGCATGTCTCCGGAGCATCCAACCAACGCGACCGCGAGGCAGATGACCGCCAGCGGGAAGCGTCTGGCCTGCGACGTCATTGTGGTCGTGGCCGCGCCGGCCCATCCGCGTCGTGTACCGACCGCGCGCCATTCGCCTCCGCAGGATCGTTGTTCGGCATGCCGCATTGTACCCAGCTCTCGCAGTGCGGCTTGATCCAGCAGCGGCATCCAAACCGGCTGCCAATAGTCGCAAGGATCGCGACCGCCCCGGCGCGGGGTGCCTGCAGTGAGCTATATGAAGAGAGGCCGTATCGATGCGGCCTCTCTCGTGTCCGTGAGGAACCTGCGTCTACAGGTCGACGTTCAGGCAGCCTAGCTTCGGTCCCGCGACCCCGGCGGAATCGGTCGTGTGATCATGAATCACGACCGCCTTCGCGTCGCCGGAGCGGATAACCCAGTCAACCGTCGCGTGGGCTTCACCCTGGCCAGCGGCGTTCGTCGTGAAGTCGAGCCAGATCTCGTTCTCGGGCGACGCTGGGTCGGCCGGGACGTTGCGGTAGTGACCGCCGGCCTTGTTGTCCTCGCAGGCGCGCACGTGGACGTGCGAGCCGAACGAACGATTGGCGGGCAGACCGCTGACGTGCAGGGTCACGATGGTCTTGCCGCTCGCCGTAGCAACGGCATGCACGGACGCCTGGGCGCCATCGAGCGGGTTCGGCGTGCCGTTGGTGTATGGGTTCGCATACGTGATCAGGTCTCCCGTCGCACGCACGACGCTGGCGCCTGTCGCGCCCGCGACACTGGTGGAGACGAGTACCGTAACCGCGGCGAGCGCGCCCGCGATCACGAGCAGCGAGCGGCGGTGGTTGATGTTCTGCATATCCGGGTAGCCTCCATGAATCCTGTTGTAGGTTCAGCTACCCTACAGTGGGCACAATCGACGCACAAACCACGCCGTCAAGTATTGAGGCGCGCCGGCGCCTGACCGAGCGTCCGTCACAAGCCGCGTAACAGAAGGCGCGTCTCGCCGGTTGAGGCGAAAGTGCCCCGGAAGGAACCCCGGGCCGCTTCTCTTCGCGATATGCCTGCTGGGCTGTGGCCGATCGTGCCGAGTCGCCACAGGATGGAGTGTCCGAGCGAGGCGTTACGCGCGTTCGCCCGCGAGCGTCGCCGACTGCGAGCGTGAACGTCGGACGCGCATGCGCTTTGACTCACCAAGCGCGATCAAGGGCAAGGCTACGAGGCCGATGGCGAGCAGCACAGAACGGTAGGTATCCGGGCGGTACTCGAACCGCACCTGGTGCGCGCCAGGCTCGACCCGCACGCCGACATAGCTAGGCATCAGCATGACGGTCTTCTTCTCCACGCCGTCGATGTACACGTGCCAACCCGGGACGTATGTTTCCTTGAGCATAAGCATGCTTGTCCGCAACACGTTCACGTTTGCCACGTAGAGGTCGTCCTCGACGCGCTCCGACGCGATCGTCCCGCGCGGGGGGCCCGCAACGAACTTCATGCTTGCCAGCACGTTGGGCGACGATTCCAGAGAGAACGCCGTCACGCCTGCCGGTGCGCTCCCGAAGGTCACCGCCGGGTACTGCCTGGCGAGCAGCAGTCCGCTGGTCAGCCACTTCGACACGCTGGGATAAAAGCTGTTACGGTCGCCGGTAAACGTCACGTCGGAGCCGACGAGATCAAAGTAGCCCGATGTATCGACGCGATAGAGACGGTGTCGGCCGAAGTCCGCGATCGGCTTCACAAAGGCCGGGAATGCGTGGTCCTTCGGCCCGACCACGTACTTGATATCGAACAGGTTGTACTGTTCTTGCTGTCGCTCGTCGAACAGCGCCTGGATATCGCTGTTGACCGAGAACGGGAAGAACAGCCACCCGATCATGTCGAATCCCGCGCTATTGAGCAGCGGCGACATCTGCACCTCGCCGACTCGGTATGTGTTACCCCAGTTGGCGCGAAGGCCGGCGTACACGCGTCCGGGCGGTAGGCTGCGGAGGCGCGCCTTCAGCCCGTCAATTTCGGCCTGCTCGTGCCGCGCGGCGTTATCACTGAGCGTCAGGAAATGCTCGTTGCGGTTCAGGTAGTCTCGTCGCTCCTGGTACGCGGGGAAAAGCACGAGCACGGTGACCGCGGCTGGCGCTGCGAGAAACAGGATCCTTTTGCGGTCGAATGCCCAGCGCCACGGCACAGCCAGCGCGAGGCCCATAAGCATGATCCCGCCAAGATGGACGCCCGAAATCAGCCGGTGCAGGTAGAAGTCCGTGTTCAGCGTCGCCAGGCCGATGAGTACGCCCCAGGTCGGGCGCCCGAAGTACATTAGTAGCCAGAGCCCGCCGAACGCGACGGGGATGCGGTAGCGCTCGTCGCGCCATCGGAACGCGCAAACAGCCACGCCCACGCCCACCAGCACGGTGAGCACGCGCCAGCGTCCGTAGTCGAACAGCCGCCCGCCCAAGAGCGCGCGCAGCGTCCATTCGTAACCGAAGGCGTCGTACTTCTCTTGTCCTTCGAAGACGCTACGGTTCAGGTACGCGTTGTCGCGCAGCACCGGGATGAGAAAGTAGGACGTCACGACGCCGACGAGCGCCAGCAACAGCAGCAGCCGCTTCCCCCTGAGCCAGACCTCCGATCCAGAAGGACGCAGGAGCACGAAAACGCAGAGTGAGACGAGTGTGATGTAGGCCATGACGAGGTGGCTCAGGACAACCGCCGCGATCAGCACCACCGAAAAGAAGTAGCCGCCGCCGTCGCGCAGCGTGCGATACCCCTGGGCAAGCGCCGGCCCCACCAGCACCATTGCCCATAGCTGTGTGTACAGCCCATAGCCAATCCACACGTAGCTCACGTCATCGAAGCCGAACAGGCCGTTCGTCGCCAGCACCGGCGCGACGAGGGCGCTCAGCGCACCGGTGATTGGCGGAAAGCCGAAGCGGCGCATCGACCAGTAGATCGAGATAGGGAAGGCGCAAAGCAGCAGGTAGGTTGTCCAGTTGTACGTCGTTGCGATGCCCACGCCGCGGAATGCGGCCGCGAAAAGGGCCGGCGGCAGAAACGGCAGGTGTTGGTAGAAGTGGAAGAGCGGGTACCCGGTCGTCACATTTGGTAGCCAGGAGTCGGTTGGGTTTTGACCGGAGCGTATCGAGGCGACCATCCGCTGCAACGAGATGACGTGCAGCGCACCGTCGTTCACCTTTGGCACGGTTATGGCCGCTTCCGGGTACACGTACCAGGCATTGAAGAGAACAGCGAATGCGACGAGCGACCAGGCTATGACGCCTTCGCGGTCCGCCGGCGCCACACGCCGTATGGCGCGTCGCCAGAACGGCGTGGTCGCTGCGCGCGCTGCCGCGATCTGCGCCGTCATTTCGCCACCCGCAGGGCGCGTCCCCGTGCCGCGATGTCTGGCGCATGCAACCCAAGGCGCCGCAGTAGACGCGGGATGCCGAATTCAGCGGCCGGGATCAGGAAGAGCAGGAGCAGCGCCGCCATCGATACGCGGGTGCTCCAGGTGCGCGTGGGTGTGTTCAGAAAAGCGAACCGCACAACATGCGTGCCCTGCGTTAGCGAAAAGTCCATGAGCCCATTCTGGTTCCCGTGATCGATCGGCCGTTGCGTGTCGTCTACGTACAGTTTCCAGCCCGGGAAGTAGAAGGTGTTCATACGGATCTGCGCCGGCTCGCCCACAGCCACGACGAACGTATGCCCGACTGCCGTCTTCTTGGTCTGGCTGTAGTTCGCGACACCTGTGAGAACTGAGAGTGGCTCACTCGCTTGCTTCGACGGGAACTGCCGGACGTCGATCGGTTCGAACTCGCTCGCGGTTGCCGCAAGCCCTTTGGATGCGATCGTTCCCGGCGCGTAGTCCGCATCGGTGATGGTGAGAAAGCTCTGCGGGACAGCGTGCCGAAAGTTCAATAGAAAGATCGCCGCGATGAGGGCCACCATCAGCCAACGCGCCGCCGGTTCGCGCTCGCCGCGAAGCAACAAGAACGGCGCGCCGCAAGCGAACGCCGTACTCGCCGCCACGAACGACAGGAATCGCCAGGGGAATTGGAGCGGGTGCAACGCCCCTATCGCGTCCCAGACGAACAGCGAGGCGCCCGTCATCATGAACACCGAACCGACCGTCAGCGCAAGAAACGATGCAACGAGCACGCCGGCGCGCCGGTCGGTGCGCCAGATCGGCCGCAGCAATACGGCGGCCGCGGCCGTCAGGATCAGGTGCACCGGGCCAAGCGCGAAACTCAATCCATCCCCGGAGCCACGGACCGAAAGTCCGTAGCCCCAGTGCCCGAAGATGAGCTGCTGCACGTAGAGGAAGTGGTCGTGGTAGTCGAGCCGCTCCTCGCGCCGCGCGATATGAACGAAGGCCGTCTCTCGCAGGGCGGGGATCCAGAAAAATGCTGAAAGTGCCAGCCCGAGCGCAAGGCACCCCGCGCCCCGCAGCAGCCCGTCCAGGCTACGCTCAGACCACGCGAGCCATAAGAGACACAGACCCAGTGCCGGAAAGACGATCACTGCCACGCTGATGCTGCTCAGCATGAGGCCACACACTGCGGCCGCGCCGATCAGCAAATGCATCGTGCTGCGCTTGCTAACCGCGCGCGATACGCCCCACAACGCCAGCGGGATGAACGGGAACGCCGCGAAATCCGCGAGGGCGTGACTCACGTAGCGGCGGGATTGCAAGAACGGCGCGAACACGTACGCGGTCGCCGCGACGAGTCCGCCATGGCGCCCGAATACATCCGCCGCCAGCGCGTACATGCCCAGGCCTGCCAGCACGAGGAATGCAAAGATCGCCAGGTTCTCGGAGGCAATGAACGTGAATCCCGCCCAATGGAAGAGCGCCCCCAGGTAGTACAGGAGCGGCGGGTTGAAGTTGAATGTTGGCTCGCCGTAGCCAGCGCCAAGATCCGGCGCCCAGCGCGGCACTATCACGCCGTGCTTCAGGTTTTCCCAGAATTCGACGAACCGAGGCAGATACGCGAGTGAATCGTGCCCGCTCATCTCCTTGAATTGAAAGAGCGGCAATCCGGCCAGCACGGTCAGTAAAACAACAGGTCCAAGAAAGCGAGCGTGTTCCTCAAGCCAGGGGCCAGCGGCCCCGGCGAGGTTCAGCCGGGCGAACTTCCAGACTCGATGGCGCCCGGTCGATCGAGGCGGCGACACGACGCTGGCGGGCGTCTCGTTCACGGGCGTCTCGACTTAACCGACGGGGGTCGGGGTACCAGTTTTACTGGGCGTGGCGATTGCTCCGGCGGTGCTGCGCGCCGCTGGAGTTTCGCCGCTTGTGGGCGTCTGGTCGACGGGCGGCGTCAGGCGAGAGGCCAGTGTAGGATCAATCCCGACAGCCACCTTCAGCTCGGCGTTGCCCTCGTCCGTCAGATTGTTGGCAATCAGCAGCAGCCCCAGGTTCAGGTGTGCGCCCGCATTATTCGGATCGACGGCGATCACTCTGCGGTACAGCGCGATGGCGTCGATGGGATAGCTGAGTGCCGTGCGCACGATCGCCAGGTTGAAGAGGGCGGGTGCGTAGTTGGGGTCGCCGCCGAGCGCCAGCCGATAGTTGTTCTCGGCGGCGTCGAAGCGCTTCGCGCCCTGGTCGATGACGCCAAGGTTGTAGTATGCGAACTTGTTTTGCGGGTCCTGCTTCAGAACCTCGCGGTACGACGCGGCCGCCTCGTCCAGCTTGCCGTCGACGTGCTGTTGCAGCCCGATGTTCAGCAAGTCGCTCGCCTTCGTCTCCTTCGACTTACCGCCACCGCCACAGGCGCTCAGCGCAAGCGCAGCCACCACCGTCATAGCCACGGCCACCATCAGCTTCCGACTCATCGCAGTCCTCGCTATCTATTCGATCTGGACGTAAGGGTATCGGCAAACCGGCGTCGCCGTGCAGTGCGCGGCCCGCCACGCCCGCCCATTTTGGGTTGCGCTCGGTTCGCCCCCGTCGCCTTCCAACTCTGCGGCATCTGCGAAATCTGCGATTCCCCGTCACCCAACTCCCACACTCCATGCGTGCTCCCCTCTCCACGTCGTGGAGAGGGGCTGGGGGTGAGGTGCTCGATCTGCGCGATCCCTCCCAGGCGTAATCTGTGGTTCCTCGTCCTGTCCCGCCTAGCTTGACAAGTTACTGTTCACTTGCATACCCTCATGCATGATACATATTTCAAGTAGTGGTGAACGGAGGTCCTGCCACGGCGCCGGCACACCAACTCCGCTCCATCGCATCCACGCCGTCGGCCTCCCCGGCGGCTAAGTGCATGAAGATCGCCCCGCGCAAAACACCGATTCTGCAAAACAAGCGCATCAGCAGCTTCAAATCGCACGACATAACGAATTCCTAGGCAGATCAACTCCACCAACACCCGCCTGAGCAAGGACGCTGGCTGGCAACTACAATAGCGGTGTGACGCAAGGATCCGCCCTCGCATGAACTTCCCTTGGCTCGTCCTCGGCGCGCTCGCTGCCGCCGCGATCTCTGGCGCTGCTGCTCGTCTGACGCGCCAGTACGCCGCCGCCGCTGTCGGCGGCTCCGCTGCCATCCTCCTCCTCCACAGCAGCTTCTACTTCCACTACACCAGCGACGATGCCTACATCTCGTACCGCTACGCCCGCAACCTCAGCGACGGCCTCGGGCTCGTCTGGAACCCCGGCCAGCACGTCGAGGGCTACTCCAACTTCCTCTGGGTCGAGATGATCGCCGGACTGGACAAGCTCGGCGCCGATATCGTCCTCAGCGGCCGCTGGCTCGGCTTCGCGCTGGCCGTCGTCGCTGCCGGTGGGGCGTACTACTTCGCCACCCGCGT
>JANXYW010000280.1 GCA_025355835.1 Chloroflexota bacterium | reverse complement strand
CAAGGACAACGTCGTCATTCGCAGCACCGGACGGCCGACGTACTTCGCGTCGGACATCGCCTACCACTACGACAAGTTCGTGGTGCGGAAGTTTGACCGCGTGATCGATGTCTGGGGCGCCGACCACCAGGGCCACGTATCGCGGATGAAGGCGGCGGCGCAGGCGATCGGCGTCACGCCGTCGCGGCTCGATATTCTGATCTATCAGCTCGTGAGCTTTCGCCGCGGCGACGAACTGGTGCGGCTCTCGAAGCGCTCCGGCAACATCGTGCTGATGCGCGACGTCGTCGATGAAGTGGGCGCCGACGCCGCGCGTTTCTTCGTCCTCTCGCGCTCGGCCGACAGCCAGATGGAGTTCGATCTGGAGTTGGCGAAACGCCAATCGGCGGAGAACCCGGTGTTTTACGTGCAGTATGCGCACGCGCGCATCGCCGGCATTCTGGCGAAAGCGGAGGGCCGCGTCGCCGCCTTCGCGGACGCCGATGTGGCGCTGCTGACGCATCCGATGGAGATGGCGCTGATCAAGAAGATGCTGGAGCTGCCCGAGCTGGTGCAGCAGATGGCGCGCACGATGGAGCCGCATCACCTGCCGCACTACGCGGGCGAGCTGGCGACGACGTTCCACGCCTTCTACACCGACTGCCGCGTTATCGACGAAGACAACGTGCCGCTGTCGCAGTCGCGGCTGAAGCTCTGTCTCGCCGCGAAGATCGTGCTGGCGCGTGCGCTGACGCTGATGGGCATGTCCACGCCGGAGCGGATGTAGCGGCTTGCGCCGGGTCGTCGTTCGTCGTTCGTCGTTCGTCGTTCGTCGTTCGTCGGTCGTCGGTCGTCGTGGACGATGGCCGAAACGCTGTAGGGGCGCAACCCGTTGCGCCCGCCGCTCGATTGGGAACCATGCTGCGTGATTCACAACGGATGCAACGGTCGTCGATTGCGGCGATCGATCGAGCGGAGGCCGTAGGGACGCAGCTTCAGCACCGTCCATCATCGGGAACCATGCTTCGTAATTCGCGGCAGACGCCCCGAACGGAGAGGGCGGATCTGAAGGTGTCTCCTGCGGCGACTCGCGAGCGTCCCTGCGGCCTCATCAGTTCACCCTCTGCTCGCATTGCGGTGTTTGCGTCGCTCCTTGCGCTGGCGTTCGCGGCGGCCGCCTGTGGCGGTAGCAGCGCGTCGCGAACGGCCCTCATCGTGTATGAGTCCAAGACGACCGCGGACAACGTGACGAACGTGTGGACGATCGATCCTCAGACGCGCAAATCGAAGCAGCTCACACACGGTACAGGCTTCGATGGCAATCCGGGATGGTCGCCGGATCGCGCGCACGTCATCTTCAGCTCCGATCGCGACAACGCGCCGGGCAAGCCTGACCTGTATGTGATGAATGCGGGCGGCGGCGACGTGCAGCGGCTGACGCGCACGTCCGATGCGACGGAGTGGAGCGCGAAGTTCTCGGCGGACGGCGCGCGCATCGCGTACGTCGTCGATACCGGCAAGGGTTGGTACATGGCACTGATGGATGCGGACGGGTCGAATCAACAGCAGGTTGCGGGGCCGTACAAGTTCGCGGAGTTTCCGTCGTGGCGACGCTCCGGCCCGCGCGAGGTCTTCTTCTCGGCGATCGCGCAGGGTCGCGACGACGCCGACATCTACTCGTACGATATCGATTCGCACGAAGTGAAGACGCGCATCTCGACACCGGCGCCTGATGTTTGTGCGCACTTCTCGTACGACGGCAAGACGCTGACCTACGCATCTGCGGCGCCCGACGACCCGGGAAACGTCGACCTCTTCGCGCACGATCTCTCGTCGGACGACACGAGCGGCGCGCACGATACGCGACTGACCGACGATGCCGGCGTCGACGACTACGGCAACCCGTCGCCCGACGACGCCACGACGGTGTTCATCTCGAACCGCGAGGATCCCGGCGAGACCTATAGCGAAGACCCGAACGCCCCGAGCGCCGCGAACAACGACCTGTACCTGATGGATCGCGACGGCAAGAATCAGCGCCGCCTGACGGATACGCCGGACTCTCGCGAGAATGTGCCGGACTGGTGACGGTGGTTGTCGCTGCTTTTGTTGGCTACGTCCAGTGGAACCGCTCTGAGCGGCCGCATGGCTGCCGCGTCGCCGCCTGATTGCAGGAGCGCCTGCTGCTCGTCGAGGAACGCGGGCTGAGCCGACGGCGTGAAGAACACAAGCATTCTTGCTGGCGCATCGCCGACTACGGTTCAGCCGTGCAGGGTCGCCTTTGGGGCCAGCACGAACGTACCGGTGCTGCCGTGCACCGTTCGGTCGCCGATGACGAACTCGCATTCGCCGTCGAGCACGTAAAACGCCTCTACGAGTTCGTGGTGTTTGTGGGGAGTCGAGCGGGCGCCTGGCGGCGCGATCCGCTCGTGAATCGAGAATTGCCCTCCGGTGGCTGCTTCGCCGACTTTCCAGACCAGCGTGTCGCCGAAAGGCGTGCGATGCACCGGGCCTTCGCCCGGGCGAAGGATGATGGGGTCGTCATCGGACACGATCAGTGCTCCGCAAGATCTGCCGCGACTCGGCCGTGAGTCGATCCTGGAGGGCAATCAACGTCCGCTGCGCTCGGCGTCGCGGTCAATGAGCGCGACGATGCGTACCACGCCGCGCGTTTCGCCGGGATCGGGCTCGCGTACTGTGTAGACCACTCTGTGGCGAAACGACGGCATGCCGTACGAATAGATGATGAGCCCATCGTCGAATTCGAGCTTGCGCCGCCGTTCGTCGTTCGCCGTCGAATGGGGGCGCTCAGAAAGGATCTTCTTGATGTCTTCGTATCGTGTCCGGTCGCGCACGAAGATTCGACTAGCCCTTGCTTTGACTTGCTCGTCTTCCGTTACCCGATAGCGCACGATTCGCCCGCATCTTCCGCTGCTCCGCGTGCCATGTGCGGGCTTTTTCTATTGCCGTACTAACCTCAGGGTTCGATAGATCGAAGTCATGCAGGCGGTCGACATCGTCCGCAGACCAGTTCGCCGCCGCGAACTCTCGTGCATGTTTCTCATCAAGTAACGTGGCTTCGGACCTCGCCGACACGCGACCACCCGCAGACTGAGCGCTTGAAGAGCGTCTCGGCCGAGTGGGGGTTGCCTTGTGCGTCGCACCGCTTGCCATGCGAGCCTCCTGAGGGGACATCATAGCACGCTCCGCGAGCCTTCCCGCCTTCTGTCTAGGTGGCATCCCGATTCCGAATCCCCTTGCCGCATCCGCTACCATGGTAGTCCTATGAGCAATCGGGAAGAGCGCATCAAGCTGCTGCATGAGGTTGCCGCGGAACGGATCCTCGTTATCGGGGGGCCGTACGGTACGTATCTGCACGGGCGCGATCTGACGCCCGAAGACTACGGCGGACTGGTGTACGATGGCTGCCCGGAGCAGCTCAACGTGACGCGGCCGGACGTGATCGCTGACGCGCATCGCGGCTACCTTGAAGCGGGCGCGGACATCATCGCGACGAACACGTTCGGCGGTGGGTCGATCGTGCTGGCTGAGTACGATCTGGCGGACAAGGTGCGCGAGATCAACGAGGCAGCCGGGCGTCTCGCACGCAGCGTCGCGGAGGCGTATAGCGCGCCGGGGCGGCCGCGGTTTGTCGCCGGCAACATGGGGCCGACGACGAAAGCGTTGTCCGTCACCGGCGGCATCACGTTCGAAGGGATGGTACAGGTCTTCCACGACTGGGCGGCGGGTTTGCTGCTTGGTGGGTCGGATCTGCTGGCGCTCGAGACGCAGAACGACACGCGCACGATCAAGGCGGCGCTGATTGGCATCGAGCGGGCGTTCGCGGAGGTCGGCTTTCGTGTACCGGTGATCTGCTCGGCGACGATCGAGCCGACGGGCACGATGCTCGCCGGACAGACGGTCGACGCCATGGCGGCGTCGTTGATGCACGCCGATCTCTTCGCCGTCGGGCTCAACTGCTCGACCGGGCCGGAGTTCATGACGGACCACATGCGGACGCTGGCGGCGACGACGGAGTTCCGCATGTCGGTCTGGCCGAACGCCGGATTGCCGGACGAGGAAGGCCGCTACAAGGAATCTCCCCAGCAGATGGCGACCGTGCTCGAACGCTTCGTCGATGCGGGTTGGCTGAACGTGCTTGGCGGCTGCTGCGGCACAAGCTTTGAGCACACGCGCGCGTTTGCGCAGATGGTCGATGGCAAGCGGCCGCGGGTCCCGGCGAAGCATCACCGCGCGCTGTACTCGGGCATCGATTTCGTCGAGGCGACGGACGATAACCGCCCGCTGATCATCGGCGAGCGGACGAACGAAGTCGGCTCGCGGAAGTTCAAGCGGCTGATCACGCAGGAGAAGTTCGAAGAGGCGAGCGAGATCGCGCGGCAGCAGGTGAAAAGCGGCGCGCAGATCATCGACGTGAACTTGCAGAACGCGGATCGCGACGAACTGCCGGACATCGACGCGTTCTACGAGCTGCTCGGCAAAAAAGTGCGCGCGCCGATCATGATCGACACGACGGATCCGGTCGCGCTTGAGCGATCGCTGACGTACTGCCAGGGCAAGTCGATCATCAACTCGATCAACCTCGAAGACGGGCTGGAGAAGTTCGAGCGCGTGACACCGCTGGCGCGCATGTACGG